>DATDUY010000201.1:0-5148 GCA_035290165.1 Sulfuricurvum sp.
ATGCTTAAACACGCTGGTGCTGCAGGACTTATTGATTACAACCGAGTGATGATGGAGACGATGGTAGGGTTTAAACGCGCGGGTGCTGATATCATCATCAGCTATCACGCTAAAGAAGTCGCCACACTTTTAAATTAATGAAATAATTTTATGATATGATTGTTTTTTGTATCGAAGGAACACCGTGAGACACTTTTTAACGTTAAAAGATTACACCAAAGAAGAGATTTTAGAGATTTTAGAGCTTGGTTTAGAGATTAAAAAAGAGGTCAAAGCCAAAGTACTCAAACCCCGTCTTGCGGGACAGACATTGGCAATGATCTTTGAAAAAAGCTCTACCCGTACCCGCGTCAGTTTCGAGGTAGGGATGTATCAGCTCGGAGGTCATGCCCTGTTTCTTTCCAATCGTGATATCCATCTCGGACGCGGTGAACCGGTTAAAGATACCGCGCGCGTTATCTCTTCAATGAGTGATATGGTGATGATCCGTACCTATGAGCAATCGATGCTGGAAGAGTTTGCTCTTCATTCCAAAGTTCCGGTGATCAACGGTCTCAGTGACAGCTATCATCCCGTACAGCTATTGGCGGATTTCATGAGTATGATGGAGTGCGGCAAAGATAAAAATCCGATTGTAGCCTATGTGGGTGACGGTAACAATATGACCCACTCATGGCTGATGCTCGCTAGTAAACTCGGTTTTGAACTCCGCATAGCAACCCCTAAAGGGTACGAATGTGATCCGATAGTGATTGCGGATGCAATGAAATTTGCTGAACAAAGCGGTGCCAAAATTACGATTACGAATGACCCGAAAGTTGCGGTAGAAGGGGCAACCGTCGTTACGACCGATACATGGATCTCCATGGGACAGGAAGAAGAAAAAGCACAGCGGATACGTGCATTTGAAGGTTATATCGTTGATGAAGCCCTTATGGCACTCGCTTCTCACGATGCTATCTTTTTGCATTGTCTTCCTGCATATCGCGGAGTTGAAGTGAGTGAGGCAGTGTTAGAGGGTGAACAGAGTTTGATTTTTGAAGAAGCGGAAAATCGTCTTCACGCGCAAAAAGGGTTAATGGTTTGGTTAGATAAACATCGTTAAGGGGTACAAATGCGTTCATTATGGCTATTAAGTATTATTAGTATGAGTCTTTATGCCGCTGTGGCGGTTCAAGTCGGAGACAAGTTTAAAGATTCAGGCAAATGTAAAGCCTGTCATAGCCATATTGTAAAGCAGTGGGAAGAGTCGTGGCACGCCAAATCCCATTACGACAACGATGAATATTTTCAAAAAACCATCGATTATGTTGCCCGTAAAAATAATCGAAAATCGCTCAATACGATTAAAATAGAGTGTGCTGCTTGCCATAACCCCCGCATCTCTGTTACCTCTACCACGGCTGAATATGAAGCAATAGCCTCATTAAACCTTGATAAAGATTCTGCCGCGACTAAAGCCCTCAAAAGTGATCAAATCTCCGAGGGGATTAACTGCGTCGTCTGTCACAATATTGATCAAATTCATGATGAACTCCCCGATAGCAAACGGGGTATCCATCGGGTAAGCTGGATGAAATCGGGAATTATGAGTGGGCCTTATGCCGATGCCAAGTCCCCTTATCATAAAGTAGAACAACGTTCTTTTATGGATTCTAACCCCAATCAGCTCTGTTTCGTTTGTCATGCGAACGATACATCAGAAGAGGGACATCGCTTTACATCCATGCAAACAGAGTTTGATAGTGATGCTAAGCAATGTGTCGATTGTCATATGGGACCGCGTAAAGTGGGGGTAGCCTCCACGTTGCGTGATGTCAACGGCAAAGTACATAACCGGCTTATCCGCGATCATGGCTTTAAAGGGGCTCATACGGAGTCAATGTGGCAAGGCTCATTAAACGTAGAGGCGAGAAAAAGTGCTAATGCAATAGTTGTCACCTTGAGTAATCCTCAGCCCCATGCGCTTCCTAGCGGTTTTGGATCACGGGAAATTGTGATTGAAGCGCACTATATGAGCGGCAAGAAAATTATTAAAAGAGAAGCGCTTTCTCTCACATCGCATTATGTCAATAAACGGGGAAAAGCTACTATCCCTCATTTGGCGGCAAAAACAATCAATAGTGTCTCGATTGCACCTTATGGGTCAAAAACAGTGAGTGTGCCTATGGCTGCAGGTGCAGACAGCGTTAGTATAAGTGTTTCATATCGATTGGTAAATGATGAGGTGCGGGAGATGTTGGAATTGAAAAATCCGATTTGGTCGAAGAAGATGGTGATTAAAAAGTTAAATCTCAAGTTATAAGGGGCATTGCCCCTTAATTCATCTCAACTTTAATGATGAGGTCATTCCCCTCTTCAATAATTGAAAAATTGTGTTTTTGACAAAAAGTTTGATTCATCTCTTCCGCCCACTGTGCAGCTTCAATCATCGCATCGTCTTTGTTTTCGAATGTCTTAACGCTTTCCATACCGCTTCGTTTAAAACAGCCGCACTCTTTTTCCATTTTTACATTGAACATTAATGACTCCTATTTAAGTATACATTTTTGGAAGTATAGTTTCAAAATATTAAAAAAAACAATTAAAATAGAGACGATTTGAAACTAAAGGTTATCTTTATCTTTTGTTAACGTATTACTATCAGCGTACTTTATAAATTATTCAGCTATCATTCCATTTGAATTTTGGGTACCTTCTAAAGAGATTGACGAATCTTTTTCTAAGGTGCCCTCGCGGATGAGAATCCAACTTATCCTCACTAAAATTTCTCTCCCCCATGAGTGGGCAAGCGTAACTGGCCGGAAATAGGTTTTCCGGTGGCGTATATACAAAGGGTTATTATGAACGTAATAGAAGAAGCAATCACAGACGAAAACTTGGTAACATTTGAATCTTTCGGTCTCAGAAAAGAGATTATGCAAAGTATCAATCTTGCCGGTTTTAAAACTCCAAGTCCAATCCAACAAATGGTTATCCCGGTTATTATGGAGGGGCGTGATGTTGTAGGACAAGCCCATACCGGTACGGGTAAAACAGCGGCATTCGGTCTTCCGGCATTGAATAAAATGCATTTAAAAGGGGGAATCGAAGCCCTTATCATCACTCCGACACGCGAGTTAGCGAACCAAGTCGGTGATGAAATTTTCAAATACGGTAAGCACCTCGGTGTTCGTACCGTAACGATTTACGGCGGAAGTTCATATAACCGTCAAATGGATCTCATCGAGCGCGGCGCGCAAGTGATCATCGCTACTCCGGGGCGTTTGCTTGATATGTTGAGCCGTAACATGCTCAAAGGTTTCACCCCTTCAACCGTCATCTTGGACGAAGCGGACGAAATGCTCGATATGGGCTTTTTGGATGATATCAATGAGATTTTCACCTATTTGCCGACAGAGCGCCAAACGTTGCTTTTCTCAGCAACTATGCCGGCTCCGATCAAGCAGCTTGCTGAGCGTATTTTGGTCAATCCGTTTTTTGCTTCTATCACAAAATCGGAAACGACGAATACTGACATTGCTCAACAATACTATGTTATCGAAGAATCAGAGCGTGATGATGCGATTATCCGTTTGATGGATTCGGAAGATGCGAAAAAAACCGTAGTCTTCTGCCGAACGAAAAAAGAGGTTGATCGTCTCTCAAATGTTCTCTCTGCTGCCGGATATATGGCAAAAGGGCTTCATGGTGATATGGAGCAGCGTCAGCGTGAAAGTGTTATCAAAGGGCTTAAAACCGATGCAGTTGATGTATTGATCGCGACTGACGTTGCGGCGCGCGGATTGCACATTGATGACGTTACCCACGTTTTCAACTACCATATCCCGTTTGATCCTGAGAGTTATGTTCACCGTATCGGACGTACAGGACGTGCGGGTAAAAAAGGGGTTGCAATTACCCTTGTTACTCCAATGGAGTTTAAAGAACTTCAACGTATCCGTGCAAAAGTCGGTACCACAATGGAACACGCGTATATTCCAAGTAAATTGGATGTTAAAGAGGCGCAAGTAACCCGTTTGGTTCGTGAAATTGAAAAACAACACGTCTATGATGAAGCGCATAAAGTGCTTGATTTGTTGAAACAAGATTACGATCAAGAACAAATTGCCTATAAATTGATCTCTGTATTGATGGAACGCAATACCGTTGCAGGACCGAATAACATCGGTATCGCAGCGGAACGTTTGGAAAAAATTCTAAGTAATTTATCAAGCCGAGGTGATCGCGGCGGACAACGCAGCGGCGGGTTCAACCGCAACCGTAATGGCGGAAACCGTAGCGGCGGAGGCGGATATCGCGGTAACAACGATCGCAATGCAGGCAGCGGCGAGCGTAGTGGCGGCGGTGAGCGCAGCAGTGCCGGCGGCGAACGCGGCGGAAACGATCGTAGTGATCGTTCACGCAGTTTCAGCGGACAAAAACCAAAACCTCGTTATTAATTTAAGCGGGAGTCTAACTCTCGTCTTACTTTCTCCAAAAAAGGCTCCATTGGAGCCTCTAATGCAAATCCCTCTCTTTGTTTCATCCCCCACATCGGCTCCGGAAAATAGCTGTCGTTTTCAAAGCGTGCCATAATATGCCAATGGACTCTCGGTAACATATTTCCAAAGGATGCAATGTTGATTTTGTGAGGTTTGAAATACTCCAGCATCTCTTTTTCGATGATATCGAGTGCTTCCCATATCGCCTTTTTTTCTTCAACACTGCATTGCGAGAACTCTTTATGAGGTATATGGGTAAAAATTTTGAGCCAAGGGATTTCGGATTCGTGAAGTTCTATAGTGATAAGAGAATTGGAATAAAGCATAAATGACCTTTGAAAAAAGTCATTTATTGTAGCGAAAGAGGGTGGTTATTTACCTTTTCCGGCAAACGGAACGAGTGCACTTCCCCATGTTAAACCGCCGCCAAACGCATCAAGAAGCATCAAATCTCCCTCTTGTAAGCGTCCTGACTCATAGATATCATTGATCGCCATAGGGATAGATGCACCGGAGGTATTACCGTATTTTTCTACCGTTAATACTACTTGCTCCTCTTTGAGATCAAGGGCGTCACCGACTGCTTTAATAATGCGGTAATTGGCTTGATGCGGTACGAAATGTTTGATTTCTGTAGAAGCAATATTATTTTGCTCTAAGATAT
>DATDUY010000202.1:0-5806 GCA_035290165.1 Sulfuricurvum sp.
AGTGCTTTTTTAAATACTTTTGCCAAAAAGATAAGTACTTTATCTCCTGCGATATGACCGTATTGATCGTTGATAAGTTTGAAGTTGTCAACATCGATCATAAGGACAAAAATATCAAAATCAAGGGTTTTTTTCTCTAAAACAGCCCGTAGATGCTCATGCAAAGCATATCGGTTGAATGTTTTTGTCAAAGGATCAAGTGAGGTTTTGACTTCCAAACTTTTGACTTGTTCCAAAAGTGTATAAATGACTTCATTGGCTCGGGAAACTTCGTCACTGAGATGGGTTTGAATATCGTTGAACTTTTCGGTAATTTTTTCAAAATTTATCAGAGAGTCACCCTCTTTTTCCTCTAATAAACTGGCGTGTTCCTCGGAAATTTTCCCCATTTGTTCATTGGTGTGAGCATACGAATCGATGCTTTTAATAGCCAACTCTTTATATTCGTCTGCGGCTGTATTTCGGTACGCTTGGAGGTCAATTTCTCCGGATGCATAGGCTTCTAAAACTTCATGCGTAGCGGTTGATACAAGCTCGGCAAATTCAGCAGGCGCAATGGTAGCTTGACGACTCCCCACCGATTCTAAATGGATGGAAAGCTCTTTGCAAAAATGGAATAGAAAAGGGTTTATTTGGTTGTTTTCCACCAGTAACCTTTATGGAATCAAACTCTTAGAAGCTCTTTGTTCTACGGAGAAAAGGGCAAAAATAAGAGTTGTTATAAGTGATGCCATTATACTTTTTCAAACATAAATCTAAGATTTGGTTTTCTTAATCAGTCCCTTTTTAGGATAAAAGGATAAAATTCGTCCATTAACAATCAAGGTGCAAGAGCACACAGGAGATGATATGAGACCATGGAGCCGATCAAGCTGGAGAGAAAAACCGATCAAGCAGCAGCCGACCTATCCGGATGCGGCTGTACTGGAGCAAATCGAATCGCAGCTTCGTAACTATCCTCCTCTTGTATTTGCGGGTGAAGCACGTACCCTTAAAAAGAATTTTGCAGATGTGTGCGAGGGAAAAGCTTTTTTGCTCCAAGGGGGCGATTGCGCTGAGAGTTTTTCAGAATTTCATGCTCACAATATCCGTGATACTTTCAAAGTAATGATGCAGATGGCAGTCGTTATGACATTTGCCGGAGGTGTTCCGGTTGTCAAAGTTGGGCGTCTCGGCGGTCAGTTTGCAAAGCCGCGCTCTTCGGATATGGAAACAATTGATGGCGTGAGCCTACCGAGTTATCGCGGAGATATCATTAACGGGGTTGACTTCAATGAAACTGCCCGTATCCCCGATCCTCACCGTATGGTTCAGGCCTATAACCAATCAGCAGCTACACTGAATTTGCTTCGTGCTTTCGCATCGGGCGGGTTAGCCGATCTGCATCAGGTTCATGCATGGAATTTGGGCTTTGTCGGACAAAACGATTTGACGAAAAAGTACGATGAACTCTCCCGTCAGATTGATGATTCTCTCCGCTTTATGGCGGCATGCGGTATTACGTCGGACAATTATCGCACGTTACGGGAGACCGATTTTTATACCTCTCACGAAGCGTTGCTCCTCAATTATGAAGAGGCGTTTACACGACAAGATTCTCTTACGGGAGAGTGGTATGACGTATCGTCGCATATGCTGTGGATCGGGGATCGTACCCGTCAGCTTGATGGTGCTCATGTTGAATTTATGCGCGGAATTAAAAACCCGATCGGTGTTAAAGCGGGACCTTCTATGGATCCTGAAGATTTAATCCGTTTGTGTGACATTCTCAATCCTGATAATGAAGCAGGGCGTTTGAATGTCATCGTCCGCATGGGTGCGGATAAAGTAGCCGACGGTATGCCGGCATTAATCCGTGCAATTGAGCGCGAAGGTAAAAAAGTGCTCTGGAGCTGTGATCCGATGCACGGAAATACTATTACCAGCAGCGGATACAAAACACGTCCCGTTGACTCAATTCTCAAAGAGATGAAACAATTTTTCCAAGTCCACAAAGCAGAAGGAACCTATGCAGGGGGAGTTCACTTGGAGATGACGGGTAAAAATGTGACCGAGTGTTTGGGGGGATCGTTTGAGATTACCTCTGAGAACTTGAAAAGCCGTTATCATACCCACTGCGACCCGCGTTTGAATGCAGACCAGTCGTTAGAGTTGGCATTTTTGATTGCTGATACGCTTAAAGAAGCGCATCGTTAGAATTACTTTTCTTGACATTCGGGGCAAATCCCCGAAACAACAATCGACACTTCATTCAGTTTATACTGACTCACAGCCATTGAATTTTTAAGCAAAGATAAGGGATCGACTGCTATATCTTTGAGCTCTCCGCATGATTTGCATACGACATGCGCATGAGACTCTTTTTCAATTTCGTATTTTGTTTTTTGCCCCGCAATTTTTACTTCACGTATCAGAGAAACGTCCAACATTGTATTGACATTTTTATAGAGTGTTGCCAGAGAAATCGAGCTAAATTTTTCTCGAATTGATTGATAAAGCTCTTCAATCGATATATGCCCTGCTTGATGCATCAGCTGTATAATGGCAAGACGCTGAGGCGTCGCTTTGAGATGATGAGATTTAAGTAAATGTTCATGTTTCATAATGTGCAATTATAAACGATGAATGGGGTGAAGTTTCATAAAGAAGGGGAAAAATGTAGAATTTCGAAATAAATTTTAAGATTTCCCCACTTTAGGGGAATAATCTTATAAGGAATCAATGATTCGAAGAAGCTCATCAGGTTTATTGGAATACTGGATTGCGGTCTCTTTACTGACCAGTTTTTTACGTAAATACTCGACAATCTCTTGGGTCTGAGTTGTCATATTGGTTCCTGTTTGGTTCAGCTGCATTTGAGAATAAAGCTGATGAACTTTATCCTCGCGGATTAGGTTGGCAATGGCAGGGTTAGTGATCATCACCTCTTGCGCCGCGATACGGCCTCCGCCGATTTTTGGCAAAAGGGCTTGTGAAATAACGGCGATAAGAGAGGTAGAGAGCTGTGCACGCACCTGAGGCTGTTCATCTCCTGAAAATACGTCAATAATACGGTTGATGGTTTGCGGCGCAGAGTTGGTATGGAGTGTTCCGAAAACCAAGTGACCCGTTTCTGCTGCCGTTAACGCTGCGGAAATCGTTTCACGATCACGCATCTCCCCGATCAAGATAACGTCCGGGTCTTCACGCAGAGCGTATTTAAGAGCTGCGGAGAAACTTTTGGTATCGGTTCCGACGTTACGGTGCGAGAAGAGCGACTTTTTATTGGTGTGGACAAACTCGACGGGATCTTCAACCGTAATGATATGACGTGCCTCATTAAGATTGATTTCGTTGAGCATCGCCGCAAGGGTTGTCGATTTACCGCTTCCGGTAGGGCCTGTGACGAGGATAAGCCCTTTTTCCCGTTTAATAAGCTCTTTAAATATCTTTTTGGCATTCAAATCATCGAGTGAGGGGATCGTGACCGGGATGATACGAAAGGCACACGCTATGTCGTCCATCGTTTTGTAATAGTTGGCGCGGAAACGGCCTACATCGGGAATAACGATTGAAAAGTCAAGTTCATTGTTCTCTTCAAATGCTTTTTTTTGTTTTTCAGTGAGGAGCGAATATCCCATCTCTTCAATGCTTTGTCCGTCAAGAACCGGTAAATTAAGGGCAACAAGGCGACCGTCAATACGGATTTGCGGTTCGGAGCGGCTGACTAGATGTAAATCGGACGCTTTATACGCGACAACACTTTTGAGGAGTTTATAAATATCTAATGCAGTATTCATGAGTGAAATATCCCTTCGTAGTAAGATTCATCGAATCCGACGATAAGTGTATCGTTATACTCAATAACAGGCCGCTTTATTAAAAGATTATGGGTGCTCATCCACTCAATTTTTCCGTTGTCATCTAAATCAAGGCTTTTAAGTCCTAATGTGCGGTAGGTTGTCCCTTTTGTGTTTAAAAGAACATTGAGAGGTGATTGTTTTGCCCAGATTTCAATTTTTTCACGAGAAACGGGGGAGATTTTAAAATCGATAAAGGTATAGGCAATGCCGTGCGTATCTAGGAATCGAAGCGCTTTTTGTACACTGCCGCAGCTTTTAATACCGTAGATGTGCGTCATTATTTACTCAATGATTTTCGGTACAATGAAAAAATGCTCTTGAGAATGGGGAGCATGAGAGAGAATGTCATCATTGATGGCGCGATTAACGTTGCCGTTGTCCTCACGGAGGGAGGTTGCCGCGTCAGACATAGCGAACGAGGCATCTACTCCATCGGTTGAGAGTTCGGAGAGATTATCAACAAAGGAGACGATTTCACTAAGCTGTGCTATCATCTCTTCGCGATGTTCTTGGGGAATTTGGAGATAAGAGAGTTTCTCTAACCGTTGTAAGAGGGTTTCATCAATTTGCATGGTTAACCTAAGTTGTGATAAATTTATAGAAATAATTGTACCCAAAAAATAGGTTTACAAAACTTTAACATAGGGTGAGATATTATTGCTCTAATTAATGATTGTAAATAACAGGAGCCGTTTTGAGTCTAAAAGAGAATATGGAAGCCCTTAAAGAAGAGCTGAGTTCTGAAGAGAAGTTTTTTGAAAGTGCCATCCGGACGGAACGTTTCGTTAAACGGTATCAAAAGCCTTTGATAGCATTGGTAGCTTCATCGTTGTTAGCAGTAGGTGGAGCTATTGGATATCAAGTCTATAGTGATGCAAAATTAGAGAGCTCAAATACGGCATTTAATCTCCTTTTGGCAAATCCTGCTGATACACAAGCAGAACTAACGTTGAAAAATGATAATCCAGAGTTGTACGATTTATGGAAACTTTCACGCGGGATCGCCCAGAATGATGTGAGTATTCTTGAAGGATTGAAAAATTCTGAAGCGTTCGGTGTTGCCGATATTGCATCGTACGAAGCTGCCGCTATCAAGGGTGATACGCAATCGTTGGAACAATATACGAAAAAACAGGGTGCTCTTTACAAAGATTTAGCATTATTGGAAGTCGCAGTTGCCGCGATTGAAAAAGGCGATGTTGCATTGGCGCATCAAAAAATAGCCCTTATCGGTGAAGATTCACCTCTTTATCAAGTAGCCGCGGCACTTTCACATTACGGAGTAAAAGAATGAAATTATCCACGACTGCTTTAGTCCTCGCTACTGCGCTTCTTTTTAGCGGATGTTCTCATAAAGAGGTGTACAAACCGGAAGAGGTAAAAGGGGAATGGCGTAATGCGGGGCATCTTAGTGCGTCTATTTCCCAAACGACTCATTCGGCTGCTTTACTTGATAATGGCCGTTTGTTGACGAAAGAGGGAGAGAAAAACATTAAAATTCCTGAAGAGTATCGCTTAATTAATGTAAACGATGCTTGGGTTATTACAGAGAGCCCTGAGGGGAATCTCGTCCTTTTTCCGGAAGACGGCAGCGATGCAAAAGTCACCTTTGAACTCAAACGCCATGTAGCTGCCGCAAATATTCAAGACGATACTGTGGCGATTTTGTTCACGAATAATGAAATGGCACTCTACTCGCTGGAGAGCAAAAAACTTCTCTTTAAAGAGAGTGCCAACTCTCCTATCGCAGTGGATAGCCGTATCGCAAACCCTTATTTTCTTAAAGAGTTGGTATTGTTTTTAACGTTGGACGGAAAAATTGTTATCGTCAACTCGGAAACAAAACAGGTACTTCGTTCCGTGGTAGTAAGTTCGGATGAGTATTTTAACAATATCACCTATTTAAACGTTATCGATAATAATCTAGTCGCATCGACCGGCACGTCGGTTTTGGCACTCTCTCA
>DATDUY010000203.1:0-4107 GCA_035290165.1 Sulfuricurvum sp.
ACCCAGTGTTAACGTAGCCGTAGGGGCTTTGCTCCTATGGCGTTTAAATAAATAAAAACAGGAGAATATTATGTCAAAAGTTATTGGAATTGACCTTGGTACTACCAACTCATGTGTTGCTGTCTATGAAGGCGGCGAAGCGAAAATCATCCCGAATAAAGAGGGAAAAAATACAACTCCATCGGTTGTAGCGTTTACGGACAAAGGGGAGATCCTCGTAGGGGATCCTGCAAAACGTCAGGCGATCACAAACCCGGATAAAACGATCTACTCGGTTAAACGTATCATGGGTCTTATGATGAACGAAGAGAAAGCGAAAGAGGCTCACGACAAAGTTACCTACAAAATCGTGGATAAAAACGGTATGGCGGCAGTGGATGTTGCGGGTAAAATTTACACGCCTCAAGAGATTTCGGCAAAAATTCTTTCAAAATTGAAAGCGGATGCTGAGTCTTACCTCGGACAAGCGGTTAGCGATGCGGTTATTACCGTTCCTGCGTACTTCAATGATGCACAGCGTAAAGCGACCAAAGAAGCGGGAACGATCGCAGGTCTTAACGTCCTTCGTATCATCAACGAGCCTACTGCTTCTGCACTTGCTTATGGTTTGGATTCAAAAGGGGATGAAAAAGTTCTCGTTTACGATCTAGGGGGCGGAACATTCGACGTTACGGTTCTTGAGATCAGCGAGGGGACTTTTGAAGTTCTCTCAACCGACGGTAATGCGTTCCTCGGTGGGGATGACTTCGATAATAAAATCGTTGATTTCCTCGCCAATGAGTTCAAATCCGATCACGGTATCGATCTCAAAGCGGACAAAATGGCACTTCAACGTCTCAAAGACGCGGCAGAAAATGCGAAAAAAGAGCTCTCTTCTGCGGAAGAAACAGAGATCAACCTTCCGTTTATCACCGCAGACGCATCAGGTCCAAAACACTTGGTCGTTAAATTGACACGTGCGAAATTCGAGGGGATGATCGACACATTGGTCAAAGAGACTATTTCTCATATTAAAACGGCAATGAAAGATGCGGGTATGAGCAACAACGAAATCAACGAAGTTATCATGGTTGGTGGATCAACGCGTCTTCCAATCGCACAAAAAATGGTATCCGATGAGTTCGGCGGTAAAACGTTGAACAAAGGGGTAAACCCGGATGAAGTCGTAGCAGCCGGTGCCGCGATCCAAGGCGGAGTTCTTCGCGGAGACGTAAAAGACGTTCTTCTTCTCGATGTTACACCACTTAGCCTCGGGATCGAAACACTCGGCGGTGTTATGACAAAAATCATCGAAAAAGGGACGACTATTCCGGTTAAAAAATCGCAAGTGTTCTCGACTGCGGAAGACAACCAGCCGGCTGTTTCTATCTCTGTCGGTCAAGGTGAGCGTGAGTTCGCCCGCGATAATAAATCACTCGGATTGTTTGAGCTTACTGGTATCCCTGCGGCACCTCGCGGTGTACCTCAAATCGAAGTAACGTTTGATATTGACGCGAACGGTATTTTGACGGTTAGCTCGACGGATAAAGGGACAGGCAAATCTCAATCGATCACAATTTCCGGAAGCTCTGGACTCTCTGAAGAAGAGATCAACAAAATGGTTCAAGACGCAGAGAGCCACAAAGCCGAAGATGCGAAACGCAAAGAGATCGTAGACCTTCGCAACCAAGCCGATGCGTTGGCAAGCCAAACCGAAAAATCTCTCAAAGAGATGGAAGATAAAATTGATGCAACTGAAAAAGCGGCAATCGAAACGGCTCTCGAAGAACTCAAAGCGGTGTTGAAAAATACTGACGCTTCAAAAGAAGAGATCGAAGCGGCTACCAAAAAATTGGCAGACGCGAGCCACAAAATGGCAGAGCAAATGTACAAACAAAATGAAGGCGGTGAAGCAGCCTCTTCATCTGCTAAAAAAGATGACGACGTCATCGACGCTGAAATCGAGTAATCTCTCCGTTTGCCCTGAGCTCACGTGCCCTTTGGGTATGTCGAAGGGTATTTTCTCCGTCATTCCCGCGAAAGCGGGAATCCATCATCTTCTCTTAATCCATTTCCTTTTTCTTCACGCTAATAATACTTCATACGGCAGATATAACTCCGTTCTTACAATATCTCACATATCAAATCCAAAAACACAACCATCGAGCTTTTGTTACGTCGTGAGTTATGGAAACGAGGCTAAAAAAACCGTTTAACCATCTTTTAATTTATCCAGTTGTATAAATAGACAATAAGGATATAAGATGAACATTTCAGCCACGCAACTCAAACAACAAACCTATCTCCTCGATCATGTCAAAGAGGAGGATATTGTTATCACGAAACGTGACAAACCTTTTGCGGTTGTGGTCGATATTGATCGCTATAAAGCACTTATCCACGATGCGGAGCAATCGCAAAGAGATCAAAAATTGCAGGCGCTCTCCTCGTTAGGCTCTTATTCATTGGGCGGAAAAGGATATGCAGAGATTAAAGCCGAGATGGGCAATGGCTAAAATATTTTTAGATGCTAACATCATCCTCGATTTGATCGATAAAGACCGACAAGCAGTTGAGCGAACCCGTGCATTTATTACCAAAGGGATTATGGTGGGTGATAACTATTGTACGAGTTGCGATATTTTCACAACGGTCTATTATGTTGCCTCCAAAAAACTATCTTCACTTCAAGTAATCGCTGAGTTAGAGAAGATTTTAGCATTTGTAGAGGTGATTGCCATTGATATAGAGATACTAAAAGAGGCGATGGGGATTGTTAAAGATAAAGATGATTTTGAAGATGTATTGCAATACGTGTGTGCAAAAAAAGGTGAGTGTAGCGCTATCGTTACCAATGACAAAGGGTTTTATCGAGGGGAGATAGAGCTAATATCTTTGGCTATAATATCTCCACTATAAGAGGAAAAAACTATGGAAAATTTTTTAGAAAAAGCAAAATCTGCCAGCCGTATTTTAGCGACGATGAGCGGAAGCGAGCGTAACCGAATCCTCCGTGAGATGGCGGAAGCACTTCGTGCCAATACGATGAATATTATCGAAGCCAATGCACTCGATATGCGCAGTGCGGATGAAAATGATCTTGCACCGTCGATGAAAGAGAGGCTGCTTCTCGATGAAAAACGGATTGAGTCGATGGCGGTCGCAATTCTTGAGATCGCCGCACTCAAAGATCCTATTGGGAAAGTGATCGAGGGGTGGGTTACCGAAGCGGGGCTTAAAATCGAGAAAGTGAGCATCCCTATCGGGGTAATCGGGATTATTTATGAGTCTCGTCCGAATGTTACCTCCGATACGGCGGCACTCTGTTTTAAGAGTTCTAACGGGTGTGTCCTCAAAGGGGGAAAAGAAGCGGAGCATTCCAACAAGAGCATTGCCGATGTATTGCAACAAGTTCTTCTCCGTAACAATCTCCCGAAAGAGTTGATTGCCCTCTTGCCCGATGCCTCCCGCGAGGGGGTAGCGAAACTGATTAAGATGGATAAATATGTCGATTTGATCGTTCCGAGAGGCGGAGAGGCGTTGATCCGTTTTGTGAGTCAAAATTCGAGTGTTCCCGTCGTCAAACATGACAAAGGATTGTGTCATACGTACATCGATAAAGATGCCAATATCGAAAATGCGATAGCGATTGCCCTTAATGCCAAAGTACAGCGTCCCGGTGTGTGTAACTCGATGGAGACATTGCTGGTGGATGAAGTGATAGCACAAGAGATCCTTCCGATGCTCAAAGAGGCGTTTGATCGTGCTGATACTCACCTCAAAGGGTGTGAGCAACCCCGTGAAGTGATCGCTGTAGAGCCAGCAACCGAAGAGGATTGTGATACCGAGTATTTAGCCAATATCCTCAATATCCGTGTCGTAGACGGAGTCAATGGTGCAATCAGCCATATCGTCCGTCACGGTTCGGGACACTCCGAAGCGATTATTAGCGAAAACATCACCACGGCGGAGCGCTTCATGAACGCCATCGATGCGGCGGCAGTGTACGTTAATGCGTCTACCCGTTTCACCGACGGAGGAGCCTTCGGATTCGGCGCGGAAGTGGGGATCAGTACCAACAAACTCCATGCGCGCGGACCGATGGGGGTTGAGGGATTGACGACCTAT
>DATDUY010000204.1:0-2121 GCA_035290165.1 Sulfuricurvum sp.
AATTTTATAATTAGTTTGTTTTTATATTTTTTTATTTACCAAGATAGACTAAAGTATCTGTAACGTAATAAAAGCAGGGATATATGCAGCAATTTAGTGAGGAAGAGCTTCGGCAATACAACGGTAAGGATGGTATGCCTGCCTATATCGCCTTTAAGGAACAGGTGTACGATGTCACTCTGTCCAAATTCTGGCAAGAGGGGTCTCACTTTAAAAAACATTTTGCGGGGTGTGATCTGACTGACGCAATGGCGGATGCGCCTCACAGTGACGAGGTATTTGAAAATTATCCCTGTGTCGGTGTATTTATCCCCTCTCCTAAAATAACTAAGATAGATAAAAAAGAGCGCTACCGTCAATGGTATGCTGTGTATCACCCTCATCCCATTATCATACACTTTCCGATTGCACTGCATTATTTCAGTGCGTTTGCGGATATATTGTTTTTAGCCAACCCCTCCAGAGAATACGATACAGCGGTATTTTTATCCTTTTTGATTGCCACCGTAGCGGGATTTTTTGCTTTGCTTACCGGAGTATTCAGCTGGTGGATCAATTACGATTTTTCGACCGCAAAACCGTTTGTCATCAAACTTATCGGGGCATTGTTCACCCTGATCGTCGGATTGATTCCTCTAGGGCAGAAGATGCTGAATCCCGATGTTGCTTTTAGCACGGGAACGGAGGGGATAATCTATCACGCCGTTATCTTTATCACGGTCATCTCGATCACGATCGTCGGGTATTACGGCGGAAAAATCACCTGGGGGGCGAGACAATGAGAAATTCGGTTTCGGTATTGATCGGGGGGAGTGCGGGGCAGGGGATCGCGAGTATCGAGACTCTTTTGACCAAAGGGTTCAATCGCTCCGGTTTTTACACCTTTTCGACCAAAGAGTTTATGTCCAGAGTCCGTGGGGGAAGCAATACGACGTTGATACGGATCTCCGATAAGCCCGTCAATGCTCCCGATTTTAAGGTCGATATTTTCGTTCCGTTGGATGCAAATGCGTTTGCTCACGCACAGGAGAGGATAAATAAAGAGACGTTTGTGATCGCCAAAAAAGGGGATTTTGAATGCGACTGCGTAATGTACGATTATGATTTGGAGAGCTTGGCGAAGGAGATAGGCAACCCAATCGTCTCCAATACTATCGCGGCGGCGTTTATCTTCGGACTGCTCGGGTGCGATGGTGCGGTGTTGAGGGAGATTGTTGCGGAGTTCTATACCGATGAGTTGTTGGCGGTGAACCTCAAAGCATTAGAGGTTGGAGCAGAGCTGGCACGTGAGAACGGAAATTGCCGTTACTGTATCACACCAAGCTCTTCAATGAACCCAAAGAATGATTTCTTCTTGAGCGGTACGGAGGGGGTCGGATTCGGCGCGATTGCGGGGGGGTGTAATTTTATCTCCAGCTATCCGATGAGCCCTTCGACGGGGGTTTTAACCTTTTTGGCGAAACAGAGCCGAAGTTTCGGTATTTGCGTCGAGCAGGCGGAAGATGAAATTGCGGCGTTTCAGATGGGGTTAGGGGTTTGGTACAGTGGCGGACGAGCGATCACGACGACGAGCGGCGGCGGGTTTTCTCTGATGGGAGAGGGGATAAGTCTCTCAGGGATAACGGAGACGCCGATGGTTGTTTATCTGGCACAGCGTCCCGGCCC
This sequence comes from Sulfuricurvum sp., assembly GCA_035290165.1. Lineage (GTDB taxonomy): Bacteria > Campylobacterota > Campylobacteria > Campylobacterales > Sulfurimonadaceae > Sulfuricurvum. Next base: position 1,666 of record DATDUY010000204.1, read on the forward strand.
CGCTACCGGACTTCCGACACGGAGCGAGCAGGGGGATTTGGAACTGGCACTCTATATCGGACATGGAGAGTTTCCGAGGATCGTACTGGCTCCGGGAGATGTGAGAGAGTGCTTCGAGCTTGCACGAGCGGCGTTTGATCTTGCCGATGTTTATCAGGTTCCGGTAATACTCATGAGTGATCAGTATTTGGCGGACAGCTATTTTAATGTTGAGCGGTTTGAAATCGATCCGAAACAGAGTGCTCATCACATCATCAAAACCGATCCGAACTACAAACGCTACCTGCTCACCCCAGAGGGGATCAGCCCCCGAGGAATTCCGGGATACGGCGAGGGGCTGGTACTGGTTGATTCGGATGAACATACCGAAGAGGGGCTGATCACCGAAAGTATGTCGGTGCGGAACGAGCAAAACGGCAAACGGCTCAGAAAACGTACTTTAATAGAGAAAGAGGC
>DATDUY010000205.1:0-4955 GCA_035290165.1 Sulfuricurvum sp.
CTACAAAGAAAATTCGAAAAATATTATCTATATTTTTATATTTATAGATAATATTTTGCTATAATTATTAACATTGGCAAATATTTTTCTAAAAATAGGCGATTTAAGTAAATATATTTGTTTTTATTTTTAAGGATAATCATGGAACTTGACATTAGATTAAAACAATTAGCAGAACGTATTAAAAACTTGAAAGACAAGATTTTAACGGAAGAAGCGACAAAACATTCATTTATTATGCCTTTTTTGAGTGCATTGGGCTACGATGTATTTGACCCAACCGTTATAGTTCCTGAATTTACAGCAGATATTGGAACTAAAAAAGGGGAGAAAGTTGATTATGCAATTCTTCGTGATGGGAAGCCAATTATTGTCATTGAAGCTAAAAATCATACGGAAAAGTTAGATAATCATAATAATCAGCTAATTCGATATTTCAACGTTACAGATTCAAAATTTGCCATATTGACTAACGGGATAGAGTATCGATTCTTTTCAGATATGGAAGAGATAAATCGTATGGATAAGATGCCATTTCTTGTAATTAATCTTGATAATTTACGAGATCGTGATATTAAAGAACTTGAAAAGTTTGCACGTGACAACTTAGATGTTGATTTGATATTGAGTATGGCAAGTGCAAAAAAGTATCATCGAGAAATCCAAGCAGTGTTTAAGATAGAAACAGAATCACCATCTGATGAATTTGTTAAATTTTTTGCACGGAAACTGACAGATAAGATGATGACTGCCCCGATTATTGATGAGTTTAGAGGATATATAAAAAAATCATTTGCAGAAGTTTTACATGATATGGCAAGTGATAAAATTAATGCACTGCAAACAAATCTTCAAATTGATCTACCATTAGATGATGACGCGGTACAAGAAGATAAAAATCAAATTATTACTACAGATGAAGAATTAGAAGGGTATTACATTGTCAAAGCTTTGCTTGGTGACACGACAGATATGGTAAATATCACATTCAAAGATACTGTTAATTATTTTACCATCTTGTATCAAGGCAAAGTAACAAAATGGCTTTGCCGTTTGTACTTCAATGGAAAACAAAAAGCGATAGCGTTTCCTGGTGATGAAAAAGGGTCAGAAAACAAAATGAATATTGATAAAGTTGAAGACATCTATGGATTCAAAACTCAACTTAAAAGTGCACTTGAAAAACGATTAGCAGGGAAAGAATAAAAAAATCCCACAAAGACATTCCCGCAAAGGCGGGAAATTTTGTTAGACGTGTACCGGCTTAAAGAGTGATTTCATCAATGGAAACTGCATAATTTTTTCGGGATTGCTCTCCCCGTTGATGTTAACGATTTTAAGACGTCCGTAGCCGTTGTTAAAATCATTGGCGAGATCGTAAACGACTCCGACGATGGTGAGCTTTCCGCTCTCTACATCCCCTTTAAACTCTTTTTGTGCGTAATAGGTCTGTTGATGGATGTTGCTGATAACAGCCGAGAGCCATTTGGATTCGTCAGTGCCTGTTAGTGACGTTTTGCGTACCGCCAGAGAGAGCGAATCAAGTTCTTGAATGATATGCGGTCCCTCGGCAGAATAATCGCTGAGAGCCGCTTTAATCGCACCGCATCGAGAGTGTCCTACAATGATTAAAAGAGGTGTGTTGAGGTGACGGATTCCGTATTCGACGCTTCCCATATTGGAACTGAACTGGTTGCCGATATTGCGGATAATAAAGAGGTCATTTTCCGCTGTTTTATCAAGGGCGTCACTTTGGAAGCGTGAATCGGAACAGCCGATGATAGTTGCGCGAGGATGTTGAGAATTTTTGAGTTTTTCGAAAAAAGCGGAGCCTTGGTGATTGACATAATAATCGTTTTGGGAGATGACTTCAGAGAACATTTTGTTTGCCATTTCCTGTAACTCTTGGGTATTAGGCGCACTATGGTGAGAAGCCGATGCCGCATGATCGGCTGAAGAAGCCAATGCCAGCGAGCCGGTAGTGAGGGCAAAAAATTTGAGAAACGTCCGTTTGTTCATCTGGTTTATCCTTTTTAATAAGTTGGATAGTGTACCATAAAATTAAAACGTCAGTGAACTATTCCCCTCGTTCGTTTCTTCACTCACTTGCGGAGTATCGGCTTCGATCAAAGGAGTCTCTTCCTGAGCTGTTTCGCCAAATAATCCGGTGATACTTTCATTACTCTCCTGAGTGAGTATTTCCTCCTGCTTCGGGGGTGTCATCACCTCTTTAAACTCAGGGATAACAACCCCTCTACGCTTCATAATTTTATAGATGATGCGGGAACGGTTTTTGACGTATTTTTGATCTCCGATCGGGTTGTATCGGATCGGGTTCGGGAGAACGGCTGCCAAGCGTGAAGCTTCGCGTGCGGTTAATCTTTTAGCGCTTTTTCCATAATAATGGCGTGCCGCCGCTTCGATTCCAAATATTCCGTCTCCCCATTCGGCGACATTGAGATAGATTTCTAAAATACGGCGTTTGGAGAGGGTGTTTTCGATACGCCACGTGATGATCGCCTCTTTGATTTTACGAACCGGATTTTTGCTCGGAGAGAGGTAGAGATTTTTAGAGAGCTGTTGGCTGATAGTGCTTCCTCCCGCCACAACCCCTTTTTTCAAGCTTCGCTCGATCGCATTTTCCATCCCTTTCACATCGAATCCGTCATGATTCCAAAAACCGTCATCTTCAGCGATCAAAACGGCCTTAATGATGTTGGGAGAGATTTTACTCATGCTGACCCATTGGTGCTGAATCTCTTTATCACGATTTTGATCCGCCCACTCCTCTTGACGATACTCCATGAATGCCGTAGGGACAGGATTGATCTCTTTTAAATCGGAAATACTGGGGTAGACGAAGAAACGTCCGATATCGATAATCCCTCCGAGGAGGAGAAGTAAAAAAATGAGTTTAAAAGTGCGCATTGTTAATCCATATTTAGTGTAGGCAGATGCCATTGTTTAGTGTACGCGAGAAGGCGTAAAAAGATTGCAAATCCCGCAACCGCAGCAACGCCCCACGTGTTTATCATATCCATTTGGGCTAAAATCAGGAGCAAAACAGAGACGATGACGGCAATGGAGCCGTAAAAATCGCTGATCAGAACTGAGGGAACTTGATTTATCATCGTATCGCGCAAGACTCCTCCGCCGACAGCAGTGAGAAAGCTGAGGATCATAACACCGAAAAAATTAAACTCTACCTCGATTGCGAGCAAGGCTCCTGTAATACTGAAAGCGACCAAACCGATGGTATCGGAGATGACAAAAAGCCACTGGCGCTCAATCTGTTCACGCCGATAGAGACGAAAAATAAAAGCGAGCAGGATCGTGGTCATAACAGTGATTGCGGGATAGTATTCGTTAAAGGCAAACGGAGTACGCCCTAAAATAACATCCCGTACGACTCCGCCGCCGAGCGCGGTCAGAGAGGCAGAGATAATGAGACCGAGAAGATCGAGCCTATTGCGTACCCCGACCAAAAATCCGCTCAGAGCGAAGGCAAAAATCCCCAGTATATCGGCAGCAACAACGAGATCAAACATTGGGTGAACGGTAGTTTTCTTTGAAACTCACATACCGCGCAGCAGATGCGTAGAGTTCGGCAACTTCTTCGTCGGTAAGCTCTCGGATTACTTTTGCAGGACTTCCCATGATGAGGGAACGGGGAGGAAATATTTTGTTTTTAGTTACCAGTGACCCGGCTCCGACGATGGACTCTTTACCGATGACTGCACCATCGAGGATCGTAGCAGACATTCCGATCAGACAGGCATCTTCAATCGTACAGCCATGGAGCATAACACGATGCCCTACGGTGACGTCATTGCCGATAATCGTCGGGTAGCCATCAGACATATCGTCGCGTTTGTGATGGGTGACGTGAACCATGCTCAAATCTTGAATATTGCTTCGATCTCCGATGGTGATAAAGTGGACGTCACCGCGTACGACACATCCGAACCAGATGCTGACATCTTCCCCCATCGATACCCGTCCGATGACATCAGCAGAATCGGCGATCCAAACGCGCTCTTTCATTTCAGGGGTGTAGTTCAGATAGTTTGTAACCATCAAATATCCTTATCAGCTCTCTTTAAAGAGTCGTGCGGTGAGTTGTTGCACGTAATTGGGAGCCTGTTTTTTGACCGAATTATACACTTTGTTGGTGTGGGTTTCAACGATCTTGTGACTGTCGATCAAATTACTTGCTTCATGGCTGACTTTGACATAACTGCCATCATTTTGTAACTCATACGCTAACACATTATCGGAACTTTGGAGTTGTAGGATTTGAAGCAACTTATTACTGCTCTCTTCACCGCTAATCGGGGTGAGAAGCTCAATACGGCGGAGCAGATTTCGAGGCATCCAGTCGGCACTGGAGATATAGGTCTGCGGCGTAGAGTGTTTAAAAAAGAAAATGCGTGCGTGTTCGAGATACTTTCCGATGATGGAGATAACCCGAATATTGTCGCTCATCCCCGGTATCCCCGGACGCAGGCAGCAGACACCGCGAATAATGAGCTGGATTTTTACCCCTGCCTGAGAGGCTTTATAGAGGGCTTTGATGATATCTTCATCTACGAGGGCATTCATTTTTGCGATAATGACCCCTTCCTCTCCCATACGGGTCTCATTGTGGATCAAAGAGAGGATTTTAGGCTTGATCTGCGTCGGTGCCATGTAAAGCTCGTTCAGCTTCCCTTTTTTACTAAATCCGGTTAAAAAGTGAAAGAATCGGGTGAGGTCATAGGTGATTGCATCATTGCTGGTCATATAGCTGATGTCGGTATAAACAGTAGCGGTAGAGGGGTTGTAGTTACCCGTTCCCAAATGGGCGTATTGTTTAACCTTGCCATTCACACGGCGGGTGATAAGAGCCGCTTTGGCGTGAACTTTGAATCCGGTAATACCGTAGATAACATGCGCTCCCGCACTCTCTAGCGCTT
>DATDUY010000206.1:0-5868 GCA_035290165.1 Sulfuricurvum sp.
GCCCCTCTCTGCGAGCGGAATCAAAACGTTTTTAACCTGCAAAAGAGCATTTTACTATCGCTATATCGCTCATATCCGCGATCACGAATTGCCGCGCGATCTTTCTCAGGAACGCGATATCGGGAATGCGCTGCACAGTGCACTGGAAAAACTTTTTACCCAAAGGGATCGATACGCATCGGCAGTGCAGCTCAAAGAGGCTCTTCGTGCTCAATGGGAAGAGTCGAAAACGGATGATCCTCTGGAGCGTTATATGAAACGGCTATGGATTGATAAGTTAGATCCTTTTTACGGCAGTGAGGTAGAGCGTTTTAACTCGGGTTCTCATGTCCTCTATAACGAGAAAGATGTCAGTGTGAAGATTGAGGGGATTACACTGGTGGGTCGGATCGATCGGATCGATCAAAATAACGGCGTCTTAGAAGTGATCGATTACAAAAGCGGCAAATACCCCGATACGACCAAAGAGCCCAAAGAGGATGATGTTGATTATCAGCTTAGTGTTTATGCGCTCCTTGCCGGAGAGTTGGGGAAAGTGGGACAATGCGGCTATTATGATTTAGGAAAAGGGGAACTTAAATTTGAGCAATTTTTGGAGGCAAAAATTACTAAACTGCGAGAGATATTAGCTTTTATGGCGTCTGAGAGAGTGTGGAACTGGGAGATGTGCGAAGATTTGAGCCGATGCCGCTACTGTCCGTATGTTTATCTCTGTCATCGGGAGGTCATGCGTGGAGTTTGAACCCTTTTTAGCCTATGAGGCGAGTGCGGGGAGCGGTAAGACCTTTAACCTCGTTGTCCGTTATCTGAGCCTCCTTTTTATGGGGGAGAATCCATCTTCTATTGTTGCATTGACCTTTACGAACAAAGCGGCGAATGAGATGTTGGAGCGGATTATCCTCACCCTCGAAGAGCTCCCTTCGCGGAGTGAGCTTTCCCCTATCGCACGTCTCAGCGGGATCGATGAAGCGACGATACTGCAAGAGCGTCCCAAAATTCTTGCGCGATTTCTCCGCTCAGATATCCAAATCTCTACGATTGATAAATTCTTCGGTCGGATTTTGCGGAAATTTGCCCTTAATGCGGGGCTGATGCCCACCTTTAAAACGGTTCAGAATCATCACGAAAGTGCACTTTTGGAGCGATTTTTAAACGAGGTGGAGGTATCACGCTCTTCCGAGGCGTTGGTACACCTCTCTTTGTTGAGCGACAAGCGGCTCGGTGATTTGTTTACCCTCCTCTCTACCCTTTACTCCAAATACAAAGAGTTAAATTTGGAGGCGTATGAGGGGGTTGAACCTCCGGAAGAGTCGATGGCGTATGCTATTGGGTTGGCAGGGGAGCTTTCAAGTCTGGTATTGTCCAAACCTCTTAGTGACCGTGCCCAAAAAACGATGCAGATTGAGAGTTTTGAAGATCTCTTAGGAAAGACGTGGCTTATGAAGCCGAGTTTGGAGTATTGGGATTTTAAAAAAATCTATGAGCCTCGTATGGATGAGCTTCTCCGAGAGATTCAAAATGCGGTAGCTTCCCAGATGCGCCGTCGTGAAGTGCTCTATTTTAAAGAGTTGTTGAGTATTTTAAAACTCTACATTAAAAGCCGTCGCTCGATGGCGCTGCAGAGCAATGAACTGAGCTTTGATGATATCACCCTCAATGTCCATACGCTGCTGCGGGAAAAACTGGAGAGCGAGTTTCTCTATTTTCGCCTAGATTCACGTCTCAAACATCTTCTGTTGGATGAGTTTCAAGATACCAGCGTGATTCAGTTTGATATTCTCAGACCGCTGATCGAAGAGATCCGCTCCGGTATCGGGGTGAATGAGGGGGGGAGTTTCTTTTTCGTCGGGGATGTAAAACAATCGATCTACCGTTTTCGCGGAGGGGTGAGCGCGCTGTTTCATCAAGTTGCCGAATTATTCGATGTACGATTGGAACCGCTTAAGGTGAACTATCGCTCCCGCAGTGAGATCGTCGATTTTGTCAACCGTTCTTTTGAAGGGAAAATCCAGGGGTATATTCCTCAACAAAGCCCGCAAAGTTCGCGCGGAGGATATGTCGAGGTTGTGAGCAGCGATGATCTCCTTGAAACCCTTAGTGAGCGAATCGCATTGCTGATCCATCAAGGGGTGATCCCTGAAGAGATCGCGGTATTAACTGCGACCAACAAAGACGGCAGTGCGGTAGAAGAGGCATTGAGTGCTAGGGGATATGATGTGGTGACCGAGACTACGGCACGTCTTATAGCACAGCGAAGTGTCCGCGCTATTATCGAGTATCTTCGCTTTTGCTATTTCGGTGAGTCGATCTACCGTGCTAATTGTGCGGCACTGCTCGGAGTTCAGAGTGAGCAGATCGAGCGGATGGGGGTGGATGAGGTATCGACCGCTGCTATCGCCTTTGTTCGAAGATTTCGTATTGCGGACAAAAGTGCTCTGATGTTTATCGAAGTTCTGCGGGGGTATCGCGATATCGAAGAGGTCGTTTTTGAGATTGACCGATTGGAAAGCACCTCTCCTCAGAGTGATCTTAAAGGGATTCGGATTATGACGGTACACAAGTCCAAAGGGCTGGAGTTTGAGCACGTTGTTGTCCTCGATCGGCTCGGAACGGCGAGAAGCCATAATGATGCTATTGTGTACGAATATGAGGGGGCGCAGCTTCGGGGAATGCATTACCGAATCAAGGGGCGTGAAGCGCTTGATCCCGCTTACGCCAAGGCATTGGAGGCAGAGAAGAGAGCTTCGGATGAAGACCAGCTAAACGCTCTGTATGTGGCACTGACCCGTGCCGTGGAGTCACTGATGGTGATAACCAAAACGAAAAATTCATGGTTTGATCCGTTAGAACTGGTTGCATCGGTACGGGGAGAATTAGAGGTACAAACACAAAAAGCGGAATCTGCTGAGCCGATAAAAGCAGCCCCTTTCAAAGGGCTTGAGTTTGGAACTCAGGAGACAACACTCCGAGCTCACAAGGAGGCGACGCATGATTATGCGGCGGTTCAGTTTGGACTCGCACTCCATTATACGCTGGAGATGATGGGAGATTTTACCTCTGCATCACTCACTATCGCACTTGAGTCAACCCGCAACCGTTATGGTGCAATGCTCCACGTCGGGGCGATGGAAGAGATTGAAAAGAGAGTAGGGCACTTGATTGAGGATGAGACATTCCACCGTTTAATACAAGGAGAGGTGCGTAAAGAGCAGATGATACGCCATAAGGGAAATCTCGGGGTGATTGATCTGTTGGTAGAGGGTGAAAAAGGGTGGGTCATCATCGATTACAAAAGCGGACGCGAAGAGGAGCAAAAACATCGTGAACAGGTCACCCGTTATTGCGAAGCGATACGCTTATCCACAGGTGGCGAAACAGAGGGATATTTGTGTTATCTCTTGGATGATCGGTGTGAATGGATTAAGTGCTTATAAAAAACTTAATTTAAGCAGATTATAAGTTTAAGCTGGTACAATTGCGCCACTATTTATAGAGACTTTAGAAGGAGACTCAAGATGAAATTTACTAAAATTGCTTCACCTGAGCAAATCGACCGTAAATGGGTTTTGATCGATGCAGAAGGGAAAACATTCGGTCGTTTGATGACTGATGTTGCTGCCCGTCTTCGCGGAAAAGACAAACCTTACTTTACACCAAATGTTGACTGTGGTGACTTTGTTATTATTATCAATGCATCTAAAATCGTAATTAACGGTGGCGGAAAATTGGCTACAAAAGAATATCACACACACAGCGGTTACTTCGGTAGCGTTAAAAGTGTAAAAATGACAGAGCTTTTGGCGACTAACCCAGAAAAACTCTTTAAACTCGCAGCTCGCGGTATGCTTCCTAAAACAAAATTAGGTCGTGCGATGTTGAAAAAACTAAAAATCTATGCAGGTGCTGAACACCCTCACTCTGCACAGATCGCTAAGTAAGGATAAACGATGGCAAAAACGTATGCAACCGGCAGAAGAAAATCTTCGATCGCTAAAGTATGGCTTGCTCCGGGTACAGGTAAAATCACTGTAAACGGTCTTTCCCTCGATGCATGGCTCGGTGGTCTTGAAGCAAAAAAATTGCGTGTTACTCAACCGCTTTCTTTGACGAAACAAGATACATCAGTCGATATCACTGCTTCAACTATGGGTGGTGGTTTTTCAGGACAATCTGATGCACTTCGTCACGGTATCTCTCGTGCACTTTGCACATTTGATCCGTCATTCCGCGCTATCTTGAAACCGTTTGGTATGCTTACACGTGACTCACGTATTGTTGAGCGTAAGAAACCGGGTAAACGCAAAGCGCGTCGTTCTCCTCAATTCTCAAAACGTTAATCGTTTTTATTCTTCCCTTCTTTGGGAAGAACTTTCCCCTCACACTTTCTTCAACCATTACAGATTACTTCTTTCACCGCCCATTCAACAATTAAGTTTAAGATACATATTTTTACTTCCGTTCACCCTGAGTTCAAGGAAACATCGCTTCGCGAGCGGTACCATTGTTTTGTCGAAGGGTAATTTTTCATGGTTCGACGAGCTCACCACGAACGGAAACTGAATGTTATTTAGCAACGCTAAACAGCTTTTTGTTGTACATATCATCCATAACCGTTACAAACGCCAATGCGTCACGTTCAAGCTCTTTGTCATGAGCTACTGGGAGTAGACGATCCTTCTCATAGATAAACGTTTGGGCTTCTTTGTTGGGTTGAATGATCGCGACTTTGTTGCGATAACGAAGAGCAAATGTATCATTGAACAGCATCAGAGCGATCTCTTGCTTTTTATCACTGTAAATGGAGTGACCCAGAACCGGATAGGTGAGATCAACACCGATGAGATCCAAAGCAGTAGCTAACACATCGGGCTGCGTGGAGAGGGTGTCATATTTTTGAGGTTTCACCCCATCGCTAATAATTAATGCAGGAATATGGAACATAGTGACCGGAACCAAATCATCCCCGTACACGCGGATATTATGATCGGCGACGACGACAAAAACGGTATCTTTATAGTACGACTCTTTTTTTGCCAATTCAAAAAGACGCCCGATGGCAAAATCTGCATATTTAACCGCATTTTCCACCCCCTTCTTCGGTTTTCCGGAGATAAACTCTATTTTTCCCTCCGGCAGCTCAAAGGGAGAGTGGTTGGAAGATGAGAACATCACGCTGACAAACTTTTCTCCCTTGAGGGCGTGTGCTTTGAATTTTTCGTTCGCTTTGAGGACCAAATCTTCATCACTGACCCCCCATGTACTGACGAAACTAGGATTTTCATAATCTTTCTGTTCGATCACTTCATCAAAACCGTTCCCCATATACCAGCTGCGCATATTGTCGAAACGACCTTCGCCGCCGTAAATAAAGCTCGATTTATAGCCAAGCGGTTTGAGAAGAGACGCGACGGTGAAAAAATCGCTTTGGGATTTGTTGCGTTTGACGACTCCCTCACCCGGAAGCGGCAAATATCCCGAACTCATCCCCGCCAATCCTTGGATACTGCGCGTTCCGTTACTGAAGAGATTGCTAAAGACGATCCCCCCATGGGAAAGCTTTTCGAGGTTCGGGGTGATAGTGGCATCCCCTCCGCTGAATCCGACGAATTGGCTCCCCATAGATTCTTGGATAAATATGACGAGATTTTTAGGTTTTTGAGAGGGAAAATGGGTCCGCTCAAGACGGCTAAAGGGACGCTCTCCGCTCCCAATTAGATGGAGTTTTGACCCTACCCGTGCATACGCTTCGCTAAGCCCTATTTTCCCGTACGGCTTCACCAAATTTTCTTCTCTGGTATAGCTCTTGTAAGCGTATCCGATGGAGTAAAGGGAATTTTTGGCAATTTCGTTTGCCATGCGGTTGGTGCT
>DATDUY010000207.1:0-4300 GCA_035290165.1 Sulfuricurvum sp.
AGATTTCGCCAAAAGTCTCAATTTTTTTGTTATTTATGTCTCACTCCCCGCTACCGTATTGCTTCAGGTTCCGAAGATCCATTTGGATATGTCGGCATTAGGGGTGGTGCTTATTCCATGGCTGTTATTGCCGATTACGGCAGTGATAATCATCGCGATGACCCGAAACCAACCCCCGCATGTCCGCGCCGCACTGCTCCTTGTAATACCTCTAGGGAATACGTCGTTTGTCGGCATTCCCATTACCCAAACATTGCTGGGCTCGGAAGCGATCCCGTATGTGTTGATGTACGATCAGTTCGGAACTTTTTTGATGTTCTCATTATACGGAAGTGCGGTGATCGCCCGCTATGAGAGCGGGAAGATTCATAAACGGCTGATTGTCCGAAAGATGCTTTTGTTTCCTCCGTTTTTGATTTTACTGTTTGCTCTTATCTGGGGGGAGGTTCCTTTTGGTATCCACCCTTATGTAGAGACGCTTGCCTCAACCCTCATCCCCTTGGCATTGATATCGGTAGGGTATTCGCTCCGTTTCGGCGGAGATATCGATTATCCCCTTTTTACTAAAGCACTGGCACTTAAATTGATAGGGATGCCTCTTATTGCGTTTGGAATTTTGTTTGGGATGGGGGCTGATCCGCTTCCCCTTAAAACGGCGGTACTTGAATCGGGGATGCCTTCGATGATTACCGCAGGCGCATTGGCTATAGCATCGGGATTTGCCCCGCGTCTTAGTGCGGCACTGGTGGGATACGGCATTTTCGCGGCATTGGTGACACTCCCCTTCCTCGCATACTTGATGGAGAGATTGCTTTAACCCCCTTGTTGGTGCGATCCGTCACAGTAGGGTTTACGACCCGAACGTCCGCATCGGCATAACCATCTATCGGTCTCAACTTCCTCAGAAAATTTGATCGGCATTTTACCGGTTCCCTCATGGTTTCCGTCGCAAAACGGAAAAGTATTTGATTGCCCGCATGTGCAATACCAATACTCTTTATCGGCATCCAGTGACGCTTTAAACGGGTTGTTTTGAAAATGGGTTTCCAAGCTAAACTCCTTTTACGATATAAAAAAGGATACTATGCTTTATGGTTGTACAGAATTAAATTTTAAGATTAAATTGAATTAGATAAAATAATTTGTTTGTAGCAATAGTTAGGGTAATATTAATGACATTAATACGCTTTCTAATCAAAAGGGGCAAAAGTGAACCGATTTTTTTTAATCGTCGTTTTTATAGCACTCTTTGTGAGCGCCTTTATTATTTTGTCTGATGTGACGTTTGGTACGGAAAACAAAACCATTCCAACGGTAGAAATAACGGCCAAAGAGACGGACCTTGATCGATCAAATGAGCCGACAAACAAAAAACTAGCGTATATTGTTTCGGATATGAGAATCCCGTTTTGGGCCATTATGGCGAGAGGTGTCCAGCGTAGCGCTGAGACATTGGGGTATGAAGTCGATATCTACAGTGCAGAAAACAGCAGAAAAAAAGAGCTGGAATTTACGGCGAAAGCTATCCGCGAGAAGGTGTCGGGAATTATTGTATCCCCTACGACATCATCGGCGTGTGAAACTATCCTAAAGCTCGCAAAAAGTGCCAATATCCCTGTGGTTATCTCCGACATCGGAACGGATGGAGGGGAGTATCTCTCGTATATTTCTTCGAATAACAGAGACGGTGCATATAATATTGGAAAAGTTCTTGCCAATGAGATGGTCAAACGCGGTTGGCGTGATGGAAGGGTCGGGATTATCTCCATTCCCCAAAAAAGGCTGAACGGTCAGCTTCGAACGGCAGGATTTATGCAAGCGTTGCATGAATATGGGATTAAAGGTGCCGATATCAAACAGCAATCTACTTTTTCCTATGAAGAGACGTATGCCTATTCGAAAGAACTTATAAAGAAATACCCTGATCTTCGTGCCCTATGGCTGCAAGGGTCAGACCGATATCAAGGGGCTTTGGATGCTATTGCCGATGCGGGGAAAAAGGATCAGATTCTACTGGCTACTTTTGATGCAGAACCGGAGTTTTTGGAGCTTATCCCCAAAGGTATTCTTGTCGGTTCAGCAATGCAGCAGCCCTATTTAATGGGAAAAGAAGCGGTACATGCGATGGATAACCATTTAAGTGGGGAGAAGATTGAAAAAAATCTTCAACTCCCTATTCTTGCTGTTTCAACTGAGAACATTAAAGAGAAACTTCCGATTATTAAACAGAATGTTTTAGGAATTGAGACAAAAAAATGAAGCATAAAATAAAGATTCTCCCCTTTAAACAGTCTTTGTATGTAACGCTCGCTATCATTATTATCTCAACCGTTACCGTGATTGTGTCGGTGCATTCCGCCTATTATTACATTGTGACGAAAAATAAGACGGTAGAGGCAATGAAAGACACATCACTCCTTACCATCTCTGCCCTCCAAAAAAATGTTACCAATCTTATAGAAGCGTATGCCGTCAATGAGTACGATACTCTAGTCCTTAATGAAATAGAATCAAGAGATATGCTTGCTATCCTTGTTGAAGATTTTAATATGGGGAAGATATTAGGAAAAGAGTCCTATATTAGCGGGAAAATTCGGGATGTTGATGGGAATATAGTCGATTATGATCCTAAAAATTCTCAGCATCGTAAGCAGCTAGAGGAGTGTTATTACTCTGATACCCATACAATAACTTCTCCCTCAGGGGATAAGCTCGGCGTGATAACTATATTTATTTCAGACCAAGTGATGAATAAGGAGTTAAATCAAATCATAACCGAAGCGCTAATCAATACTTTTGCCCTCTCTTTATTGTTGATTTTATCCCTTTTTGTCGCCATACGTCTTTTTATTTTAAAACCCCTCTCCAATATCGTAAGTGTTATCGGAAATAGTGATGAAGACGGAATCCCGATTCAATTGATCCCCGAATACGATGCACGAGAAATTTTTCTCCTCTCCACGACTATGAATACGATGATTAAATCGATAAGAGCTTCAAAAATAGCACTGCTTGAGCAACACAATCAGCTCCGCACACAAAAAAATGAGCTTCAGTATCAAGCGACGCATGATGCGCTAACGGGGCTTGCAAACCGGATTCTTTTCAGTGAAAGACTTGAGCATGTGATAGAAAAATCGAAGCAACAGAGTGGGCGTATGGCACTTCTCTTTATTGATCTTGACCATTTTAAAGAGATTAATGATTCGCTGGGACATGAAGCGGGGGATGAAGTTCTCAACATCGTAACGAAACGATTAAAAGACACAGTACAAAATGAGGAATCTTTGGCCCGTTTCGGAGGGGATGAATTTACCGTCATTATCGAAGGGCTGCAAAAAGCAGAAGAAGCGCTCTATTTGGCGGATAAAATTTTAAAAATCCTCTCTGAGTCGATTACGGTCGCTCAAAACGAGCTCTATGTAGGATGCAGTATCGGAATCAGTCTTTATCCTGATAACGGCGATACTCCTCAGGATCTTTTAAAATACGCTGATGCCGCTATGTATGCGGCTAAAAACGAGGGGAGAAACAACGTTCGGTATTACACCTCTGAAATGACGGCACGGGCATTAGAGCGGGTTGTTATGGAGACCAGTCTGCGAGCAGGGCTTAAAAATGAAGAGTTCATTGTCTACTATCAACCCCAAGTCAACGGGAAAAGGGATAGACTCAACGGGATGGAAGCTTTAGTGCGTTGGCAAAGTCCTACAATAGGACTGGTCTCTCCGGCAGCTTTTATCCCTATTGCCGAATCCACAGGGCTTATTGTCGAACTGGATCGATTTGTGATGAGACGTGCTATGACGCAAATATCGGCATGGTACAAAGAGGGGCTTAATCCGGGAATTCTGGCAATGAACCTCACGATGAAACAGTTGCAGCAAAAAGATTTTATCTATTTTTTAACCCATCTTATCGGTGAAACAGGATGCAAAGAAGAGTGGATAGAGCTCGAAGTGACTGAAGATCAAATTATGATGAATCCCGATGAAGCGATAGAAATTTTAAGAGAAATTAGCAGTATAGGGGTCAAGATAGCCATTGATGATTTCGGAACAGGGTACTCCTCCCTCTCTTATCTCAAAAAATTACCGATTAATAAACTTAAAATTGATCAGTCGTTTGTGCGCGAATTACCGCATGATGAAGATGATAGAGCCATCACAAAAGCGATCATAGCGTTGGCGCAAAGTCTAAATCTTGAAATCATTGCCGAAGGTGTCGAGACGCGTGAGCAAAAAGAGTTTTTAGTCCAAAACGGATGTGAGAATATTCAAGGGTATTTGTATTCCAAACC
>DATDUY010000208.1:0-3195 GCA_035290165.1 Sulfuricurvum sp.
ATAATATCATAGAGTAACCCCTCTTGCGTCGCACGTGCCCCAAACTCTACGATAACTCCCCCATTTTTCACCTCGACAATCACTTTTTCATTTTTCAAAACAAGAGGGACCGTTTCAATATTACGGAGGGTTAAAGGGCTGGAAGGTTTAAGATTCGATCGAAAACGAGAGGGTTGATCGGGAAGAGCTGTGAGCGGTTTGTCCTTGAATGATGTGAACGGTATGGGTTTTAAGAGGGTATTGAAACCGCTTAGAGGCTCTTTGCGCGATACCTTTTGCGTGGTATGAAGAACACCGATCATAGCGTGAACGGAGTAATCAAGGTAATGGCGTATCCCCTCATCATCAAAATAATAAAAGGTTCCGCTGCTGTTTTGATAAAATCGATCGTCAAAAACACCCTGTACGTTTTTTCTTATAGAAGAGAGGTGAGCGCGTGAACTGATGGTGATAGCATCGATTTCGATGGTGGGATACTGCTCTTTAAACATCTCCCAAAGCTGATATTTGAGAGGGGTGAAATCTACCGGACTCCGTTTCGTAAAATTGACATAGCGCGTTTTGGCGGTATCAATGGTAACTCCGTTGAGTTCAAAGGTTTTGGCAATAATTTGGGCATCGAGGCGATAATGGTTTTTATCTGAGGGAATCTGAAGGATTTCAAATCTTTTGGGAAGGGTGGGAAAGAGGTCGTTCGAATAAATAACACTATTATTATACTCATACGTTTCGGCTAGTTCATACGCGTGCAGGTTGAATAAAAGGAAAAGCAGCACAAAGAGGATATTCATTAGAGAATTGTAACATAACGAGATTTGTTTTTCATTAGTTTTACGTTATCCTAACCCATCTCATAATATTAGCAATGCAGGTACAATGGTTTTAAATAAAAAAGATTTTTTTAGAGATGTGGACACTGCGGATAAAGCGCGTATACACTCTGAACAAGTAGCCATTGCGTTCAAACAAGCATTTGCGTCACTTTTCCCCCTCTTTTTCGGTGCTTCGGTCATTTTCTATCTGTTTTACGAAACGGTATTAGCCAATTTTGTGTTTTTATGGTTCACCATTATTATGGTGACGTTGCTGTGGCGTATTTGGTTATTGAGAGATTACCGTCATCATTCTCATCGATTTGATAGCAGAACATGGGAAAGACGTTTTATGTACATTATGTATACTTCTGCGGCACTCTGGGGGAGTTCAGCATTCTTTCTTTTTCAAACCGATAATACGTTACATCAGTTTTTTCTTATATTTCTCATTGCAGGTATTTCATCCATCGCATCCGGAACGTTGGCTTCACTCTTCACTCTTGCGACGATATTTCTATTTTTGCTCCTCACTCCGTTGTTTGCTGTGATGCTTTTTCACGGCGGATTTGAATTTCAGATGATGGGGATACTCGTGGCGGCATTTTTCTTTTTGTTGCTTAGTGCGTCGAAGCGGATTCATGCAAATATCATGAATGCGCTAAAATCAAAAATTCTTCACCAAAAAGCTATGGAAGCGTTAGAATTATCCGAAGAGCATTTTGAGACAATTTTCAAAGAAGCGCCAACCGGTATTTTTTATTACGACACTAATCTGATCATTGTCAATTCAAATCTTGAGATGATGAAAATGCTTCAAATTGACAAAAAACAAATGATCGGATTGGATCTGAAAAAACTTCCCGATACGTGTTTATATGAAGCCATAATATCCGCTATCAAAGGTGAAAAAGGGTACTACGAAGGGTCGTATACCTCTATGATTAATAAACTAAATTTATGGATTACGTTCCGAACATCGCCGATGTACAATGCCCAGCGGGAGATTATCGGCGGAGTCGCTATCGTTACCGATATCACGGAACGTATATATGCCGAAGAGAAGATAAAACATCAGGCCTATTATGATGCACTGACCGATATTCCCAACCGTACACTGATGAAAGATCGACTGGAACAGTCTCTTTCCCATTATCGACGGCATGGAAGTCTGGTTGCCGTTATGTTTTTGGATTTGGATCATTTTAAAAGTGTCAACGATTCACTCGGGCATTATGTCGGTGATTTGTTGTTGATTGAAACGGCTACACGTTTGAGTCATATTTGTCGGGAGGGGGACACGGTAGCCCGTTTGGGAGGGGATGAGTTTGTCATTTTGCTCAATGATCTTGGAACTGATCCTCTGGTTGCTGTTACACGGGCTGAAACAGTGGCCGAAAAAATACATGAAGTTTTTTCTATCCCTTTTGACGTAGGGCAGGTAGAGACGATTACTACCAGCTCCAGTATCGGAATAGCTTTGGTCTTTTCTGAGGTGCAAAGTGCCGATGATTTGCTCAAATTTGCCGATACCGCAATGTATCAAGCTAAAAAAGAGGGGAGAAATACGACCCGCTTTTATCAAGAGCAGATGGATCAATGGATCAAAAAGCGGCTCTTTTTGGAAAATGCACTCCGTGCAGCAGTCAAAAACAGAGAGTTGGAACTCTATTATCAGCCGGTGATCGAAATATCGACGAAGAAGATTGTCGGTGCTGAAGCACTGTTGCGTTGGAATCATCCGGAGTTAGGACTGGTAATGCCCGATGAGATTATCGACATAGCTGAAGAGAGCGGTTTGATTGTCCCTATCGGCGAATGGGTGCTGCGTGAAGCGTGTACCCAGTTTGTCCATTGGCGTTCTGAAAATTTGAGTCAAGCTCATATTGATCGTATTGCGATCAATGTGAGTGCTGTGCAGTTTCGCCAAAACGATTTTGTGGATAAAGTGATACGGATTGTAGCCGAGAGCGGGATTGTCCCATCGATGCTTGAACTGGAGCTTACCGAATCGACGGTTATTGATAAAATCGATACGGTTATTGATAAAATGAACCGTTTGCGGCACGCAGGAATCAATATCTCTATGGACGATTTCGGTACGGGGTATTCGTCATTGGCGTATTTGAAACGTCTGCCGTTTACCACACTTAAAATTGACCGGAGCTTTGTGCGGGATATTATGAGCGATGCGGATGATGCGGCATTGGTGGAAACGATTCTCTCTATGGCATCCATTTTCAAATTTGATGTGATTGCAGAGGGGGTAGAGACTATCGAGCAGTTCAGCTTCCTTGAAAACCACGGATGTCAGTATTTTCAAGGGTATTTGTGCAGTAAACCGGTACAGGTATCACAGTTTGAAGAACTGCTAACCCATGAC
>DATDUY010000209.1:0-9986 GCA_035290165.1 Sulfuricurvum sp.
AAGGCTTCGCGGTCGAAGATGTGAAAAAGCTATTAAAAGAGAGTGTTGAAAAGTTAGAAAGTGCGGGGGAAGTAGCAAAAAAAAATAGTCGTTTTCCCTGAGCTTATCAAAGGGTGATTCATGGTTCGACAAGCTCACCACGAACGGAAGTTAGATTCACCTTAAATGGCACTTCACCCGATCTAATTCGGAATGACAAATAAATGCTATAATTCTCAAATCAACTTCCGCAAAGAGGGGGCAAAATGTTAGCGTATCATCTTGAAATAGAAAACGAATCCGTAGCAAACAAAGTGATCGCATTTCTCCGATCACTTCCAGAGAATACTGTAAAACTCTCAAAAGAAGAGTACGATGAAGAATTAGAATCATTAGTCGATGAAGGGTTTAAATCCCCACTCATCGGAACCCACGACGAGGTTTTTGCCAAACTCGGCACAAAATATGCCTCATAATATCGTCTATCTCCAACAATCTTACACGGATCTCGAAACGATTTTAGACCATATTGCCGAAGATAGCCCGCTACGCGCTAATGAATATCTCCAATTTTTACAAGTAACTATTGCCAAATTAGCCGATTTCCCTAAAATGGGAGTTTCCTGTAAACGCAAACACATACGAAGAGACTGCCGCGTTCTAATCATCGAGAGCTATTTAGTATTTTACAAAATAGATGAATCATCCCAAACAATTATTATTGGTAGAGTGCTCCATCAAAGTATTAATTACAAAACTTCTCAACTATTTTAATCTTTTACCCGTCTAAGAACAATCCATCCGATCAGTGATGTTGCGGCGATCAATGATGCCGGAGCATACGGATCACCGCTCAGTTTCTCCAGTGAAGTCATCAACACAGGAGTTAATCCCCCGACAATCCCTGCCGCACTTCCCAAGATAACGGCTGTAAACGATGCGCGATAGCCGTGATACTTTAGTGCCATAACGGTGGAAGCGAAAATAGGGGCTTGAAATGCACATAAGAGTATCACCAAGATAAATGTTCCCCCCAATGCACCCCAATACCCGCTGATACTCATTCCGACCATGAGCGGATAGATTCCTATGGCAAGCGATAATGCCGCGATGCGCATCACCCGAAGCGAACCGATACGATCAGCAACCATTGCCATCAAGGGGATAAAAACAACCCCTACGAGGATAGAGAAAGTATTGATTTGCCCTGCTTCTGCCTTGCTCAATCCCGCACTCCCCTCTAACCAGATCGGGAGATAAACGAATACGGTGTAGTAAAAAATCCATATCGCGGATGCGACGGTGAGAAATCGCCAGAACTCAGCGCGATGATGACGTAAAATCGCCACGATTGGAACCGTTTTATCTTCATTTGGTGCATAATTATCACTCAAATTACGACGCAGATAGAGTCCCGCTGCCGCGATGATAATACTCACCCAAAAGGGGATTCTCCATCCCCACTCCCCCATTGCATCTTCCCCCAGATACCAAAGCAATGCTCCGCACAACCCGGAGCCTAGAGCCATTCCGATTTTCGCACCGACGGAGACAAAAGAGCCGTAGAGATTTTGACGGTTGGGAGAGGATTGTTCGACGAGATAGACGATGGAGCTGGCGTATTCACCCCCGACCGAAAGTCCTTGAATCATCCGTAAAGCGACAAGAAGTATCGGAGCCATAATCCCGATTTGTGCATAGGTCGGTAAAAAACCGATCAAAAATGTGGGAAGCGCCATTAGGGCGAGTGAGCTTATAAGGGCAAAGCGCCGACCGATCCGATCGCCGATGTGACCGAAAACCAACGCACCGACGGGACGCATTATCATCCCTGCGGCAAAAGCTCCGAAAGAGCCTAAAAGGGAGAGAAAAGGATCATTCGAGGGGAAAAAGAGGTTTCCCATCATCACCGCTAAAAAACCGATAAGGGCGAAATCGTAATACTCGATAACATTACCGATAATCCCAGCCGCTACAATTTTTTGCTTCGGCGTTATCAAATAATCCACCCACCG
Organism: Sulfuricurvum sp.; assembly: GCA_035290165.1. Classification (GTDB taxonomy): domain Bacteria; phylum Campylobacterota; class Campylobacteria; order Campylobacterales; family Sulfurimonadaceae; genus Sulfuricurvum. The sequence goes on from DATDUY010000209.1 coordinate 1,995, forward strand.
CCGAGTAATTTTTCTCCGTCGTAAAACACACCCGCTTGACCTGAGGCGACACCTAACACCGGCTCATGCAACTCAACACTCGCATGATCGCCGTCGATTTTGACCGAACAGCGTACTGCCGTGGTTCGGTAGCGAAGTTTGACGTCACACTCAAACTCTTTTCTCTCATCAAACATATTGACCCGTTCTAACTCGACACGGTGGCATTCTAAATCTTCACGTGTCCCGACTACAATCTGATTCGTTTCGGGTTTGATCGCAACGACGAAATGGGGATCGTGTGCACCGTGGACATTAAACCCTTTACGTTTGCCGATCGTGTAGTGCATATACCCTTTATGCTTACCGACTACTTTGCCTTCGAGATTCAATACCTCACCTTCCTGATCGACAGGGACGTAAGGCTTTAAAACATCCATATAGGTTGTCTCTACAAAACATATTTCGGTCGATTCGCTTTGGGAGGCAAACGACTCCAATCCCTCAATACCGGCGGCATAGGCTTTGATATCGCTTTTATGACGCTCGCCCAATGGGAAAAGCAATCTCGGAACCAGCGCAGGATCGATGTAAAAAAGGAAATAGCTTTGATCTTTCGTATCATCCTGCGCTTGGAGGAGATACTGTCCGTCATGGCGGATATAGTGCCCCGTAGCAATATAATCGGCACCGATGCTATCAGCATACTCTACCATTGCGCCGAATTTGATATTACGGTTACACAATGCACACGGGTTTGGGGTTTTTCCCTCTTTATACGTCTCGATAAAGGGGGTAAAAACTTTTGCATTAAATTGTTCTTGAAGATCGAGGATATGAAGCTTTACCCCTGCAAAGTCGGCAGCCTTCTGAGCACGGACTTGATGAATCTCATGGTAGCCCGGTTTGGAGTGGAGTTTCATGTAAACCCCCTCCACGTCATACCCTTGTTCTTTAAGGAGCAGGGTAGAAATAGTCGAATCGACCCCTCCGCTCATCCCGATCAATACTTTTTTACCCATTAGATACTGCTCTCATCACTTTTTTCTCTATCGTTCATATACGAAGAGAGGACTTGATAATATTTGGTATCATCCAACCCCTCTTTCTCCATTGTAACCATCTGTGCAATCAACGATTTTTCGATCTCTTTGACAACAAAAGAGAGATCATCGGTCAGTATCATCAATTTCAGATCCGCTTCGTCAATCATCCCCTCGGCCAGCATTTTGTCTCGGATAAACTGAATCAAAGGGGTATAAAACTCCGTCCCAATGATAAACAGTCGAACACCCCATACTTTACGGGTTTGAATAAGGGTCAACGCTTCAAACATCTCATCAAGAGTTCCGAATCCGCCGGGGAAAATGACATATGCCATCGAGTATTTGACCAGCATCACTTTACGAGAGAAAAAATAATCGAAGCTTCGCCCTTTGGTGATATAAGGATTAGGCTGTTGTTCTGAGGCCAATTCGATATTCAAACCGATCGATTCGACATCTTCATGCTCATACGCACCGCGATTGGCAGCTTCCATAACACCCGGACCGCCGCCTGTGATAACGTTATAGCCGCGAGCCCCCAACATACTGGAGAGTTCCATTGCTTGGTGGTAATAGGGATGGTTTTCATCAACCCGTGCGCTTCCGAAAATAGTTACCGACGGTCCTAAATCCCCCAGCTCATCAAATCCCTGTACAAAGTCGGCAATAATTTTAAAGACACTCCAAACATCAGCCGACTTTATATCTTTAACGTAACGGCTGCTGGGATACTCTTTTTCTTTCTTTTTATGATGCGGAGGCATTAACTAACCTTTGAGTTTATTCAGACGATCGCGTTTGGTTCCGATAGAGGTGATTTGGACACCGAAGTTTCCATCCACAATAACGACTTCACCCTGTGCGATTACATGGTCATCCACTAAAATATCGAGCGGATCATTGGCGAGCTGATTCAGCTCAATAACCGAACCGATATCCATACTGAGGACATCTTTGAGAAGCATTTTTTTCTTTCCGATCCGGACACGAACGGGAAGTTTGACCCCCATGATCAAACCGATGTTTTTCATCTCTCCGTCTTCAAGTTTAACCGCCGGTTCAGAAGAGGGAGCGTCAAAAATATTTCCGCTGACACTTGGTTTGGCAGGGGAAGGTTTTTCTCCGCTCAATGCGTCATTGATCGCTGAATCAATTGCCAGCATCATCAAAGAATTAATAGACCCAAGAGAAAAAGTGAAGACAAACATTTTTGCATACGCATCAAGATTGACCTCTCCGCTCTCTTGGATGAACTCCGCACGTTCGGGTTTGATAGTAAATTTAGGAAGCTCTTTTTGTGAGGACAACGATGTACTCATTGCCCCTACAATATTAGAAACGATCTCTTTGGCGGCATCCATATCTTCATCCGACATCGTATCATGCGCTTCACCCTCACCGCCGAGCATCATATCACCCAGCGCTGTTGCCAGTTGAGGCGGCATCATCACAATCCCACGTCCTGAAGCCGCACCGCTGAAACTCACATGAATCTGTGCGATAGGAGGAATCACATTGGAGATTATGGAGATATCTTCTGCTTCTTTAAGGGTAATAGTAGGTGCCTGTCCCGTCAATCCCTCAATCGTAGCAACCGCTTCGGCTGCAAATACTCCTGGAAAATCACTCATCTTCATCCTCCTCATCTATAGGTCCGCGTATCATCTCTTTAACACCGCTGATACGTGCTTTACGTTTTGTCTCAAACTCTTTAAGTGCCCGCTTGACCGCATCTTTTTCGGTATCAATAAGGGATGTGATCTGTATCGATTTTCTAAATCGCCGCAAGCCCATCTGTCCGACAAAGCGTGCTTTTCCATCCACACTGACATTGACCACATCATCAGCCGGAATATTAAGCCGAATTATATCCCCTTCACCTAAGTCTAAAAGCTCATGGAGACTCAATTCCGCTTCCCCAAGGTTCACTTCAACATTGACATGCGCTCCCCCGAGGAGGACTTGAAGCTCTTGGTTACGGCTTTTTTTAGAACTGGTTTCGTTCAGCATCAAATCACGGCTTGCCAACTTCGGCAACACCGGCTCCAATGCGATAACGGGATAACAGATGTTCATCATCCCCGAACTGTGTCCGATAATAATCTCCATAACGACCATAACGACGATCTCATTTTGGGCAACGATTTGGACAACGTTCGGGCTGGATTCTTTCGATTCGACCTGCGGATAGAGATCGGTAACCGGTCCCCACGCTTCACGAAGGGTCCCCATCATAACCCGTAAGATTGTCTCAAAAAGGGAGAGCTCGATATCAGAAAATTCCCGATTGGCTTCGAAAGGTTCACCCTTTCCACCGAGAATACGATCCAGCATCGGAAATGCGATAGAGGGATTAATCTCCAAAACCCCGTTCCCCTCCAGCGGCTTCATCGAAAAAACGTTAAAGCTGGTCGGATTAGGGAGCGACATCAAAAACTCCCCATAGGTCATCTGATCGACGGAGTGGAGCTGTATCTCGACAATGGAGCGCATAATAGCCGAAATTTGCGATGCGATGGAACGAGCCATCTTATCGTGAATCCCGCGAAATGCACGAAGCTGCTCTTTTGAGACACGGTTAGGACGTTTGAAATCGTATAGGGTGATTTGACGCTGCTGGTATAGGGGATCTTCGTTCGATTCGAGGACCCCATCCCCTTCATCATCAACAACGTCTAAAAGGGCGTCGATCTCTTCTTGGGATAATATATCTGCCATTACTGCCCTCCTACCGCTTCTTTAATCCGTCGAATAACCGATTTATGAATTTGTGAGATTCGTGATTCGGTAATATTGACAATTTCACTAATCTCTTTGAGTGTCAACTCTTCAAAATAGTAGAGCTGGATAATAATTTGTTCACGCTCTTCAAATCCCATCAAAACCTCTTGAATCGCTTCGATCAGATCTTCATGCTCCAGCCTCTCCAACATCCCGCTCTCTTCAGGGGTTCCCAGCTGATCGTCCAACGGCAGAACGGTATAAATATCCGAAGCAATCCGCGCTTCACGCACTTTTTCCTGTTCAATGCCTAAGATCACTGAGAGTTCATTGTCGCTGGGTTCATCATCATGCTCTGCCATATAAACTTCTATTGCATGATCTATCTCTTTAATCAGCCGTCTACTGGAGCGACTCACCATATCCAGTGAACGGAGATAATCCAACATCGCACCGTATACCCGTGTTTTAGCATATCCCCAGAACGAATCGTTTTGGACCTCATCATAGCGGCGTGCCAATTTCACCAGCTCTTCCGTTCCGATGGCACACAAGTCCATATAATCGATAGAGCTCGGAAGACGCTCTTTGAGACGAAAAGACATCGCTTTTACCGCCGGAAGAAACTGCAGTGCGAGTTGATCTTCACGATGTTTTAACTCTTGAGTATAAACATTGGCACCGCTCATACTTTCCCCCGCCCCGGATGATCATCCAGCAACTCTGATTTATGGATATAAAAAGCGTCAATAAACTGTTCACGCTTATTGATTTCACGTACAAAAAAGTCAAGATTATGCTCATGCGCTTTTTTAGGAAACGATTGCGCTTTAACTCCCAACGATTGAAAAAAGAATCCAACGAATAAATGGGCAAAAAGGTAAAAAAAGAGGCTAATGAGGATAACGTATCCTAAAAAACTCTCCGCAGAATCCGATTGAAGTATCCCAAAAACAATACCGATAAAAAAACCCTGTACTGTTAGAAAAGAGACAAAATTCGAACCCCGCATATCTTTTTATCCTTATCGTTACTGTCTATCCAAAAAAGCAGTATGTGCCGTAATCCTGCGAACACTGTGGATTAAAAATGTTCCATTAAACGTTTAAACAGCCCACCTAACCCGCTCTCTTTGGGATCTACCAGCACGTTTCGTTCCAGTTTTTTTGCGATACGCTTAACAATCATCTCTAATTCATTTGTCGGTGTTGCGGTCGGAAAGTCACGCGAAAAAAGGGCTCTTTTTTTGACACTCGTCGATATTTTTGGATCACTTGAAATCTGTCCCAAATAACTTAATCGTAAAGAGCCTCCGATATTTGCCGCCGCCACTTTATGAATCTTCTCGAACAACCCTTCCGCCTCTTTGGGTGAGCGAACCTGATTCATAATCACATTGATCTCATCGCGCAAACGTGCCGTTACTTTGATCGTGGCATACGCATCGGTAATCGCGGCGGGATCGGGAACCGTGACGACGATAACATCATCACACGCACGCAAAAAGAGCTGAATATGTTCCCCGATTCCCGCTCCCGTATCGATGATCATCACATCCAAATCATCCAAAACATTGGCTTGATCCATAAACCGCTCGAACAATCCCCCCGAAGCGTATTTAAAAATCTCTTCACCGCTCTCCCCCGGAATCAAGACCAGATTCGGCTCAATCGGAACCAAAATCTCTTCAACGGTTGCTTCCCCTTTAAGGACGTGCAAAATATTTTTTTTGATTTTGACGTTAAACATGACATCAAGATTGGCAAGTCCGATATCGGCATCAAATATTCCCACTTTCAGCCCGTATTTCGCCATCACATACGCCATATTGGAGCTGATCGTACTTTTTCCAACCCCACCCTTGCCGCTGGTAATCGCAATAAAGCGCGTTTTTTTGGCTACCAGATTTCGGTTTTGGTTAACAAGAGCTTCGAGTTTGGAAGCTTGGTGACTCATACACTCTCACCTCTGCTAAATCCGTTCATCAAACAATCGACTAAAAAATCAGACGTTGCCGCTACTAAATCTTCGGGGACTTCCTGCCCGACTGAAAAATAGCTGATCGGCACTTTAGTCTCATAAACAAGGGAGAAAATATTTCCGAATCCTCTTGTCTCATCGAGTTTCGTAAACATCATCGTATCGATCCCCAGCGGTGCAAAATTTTCATAGGTCGCTTTGAGATCCTCATACTTGATCGAGCTTGGCATAACCAAAACGACATCCACACTGTAATCGGTGTTGTTATCACGCAGACATTCGTATATCTTCTCGATTTTACCTTTATCGTACGGAGAGGAACCCATCGTATCGATCAAGATATAGTCACTGTAGCGCAGTGCATTAAGGGCGCTCGAAAACTCCGGCGGATCCACCACCGTCTCAATCCCCAGTTTCATCATCCGTGCGTACTGCATCAGCTGCTCCACGGCACCGATACGGTAGGTATCGAGCACCACAAGCCCTACCTTGTATTTTTTCTCCAAGAGGTACGAGAAACGTGCCGCCAGTTTAGCGATCGAGGTTGTTTTACCGACACCCGTAGGACCGACCAGCATAATCACTTTTTTACTTCCCGGTTTCGGCGGTGTCTCCATACGTACCGGAATCATTTTTCGCATCAATACTTGAAAATAGCGTTTAACGGTTTCGGAGCTCTCTCTCATTTTGGAGGGCATATGCTCCAATGTAAGATGCATAATCTCATCGAGGTGATCTTGATCCATTCCACTTTGTTGCGCAAGACGATAAATTTCAGCAAATTCAGGGGGGATAGCGGCAGTTGTTTTAGGGGATTTTTCAGACCAAAACATATTTTGAATCAGTTTGACTTTATCGCCTAGTTTTTCTATCTCTTCTTTAATCCGCTTGAGGTCTTCACTCTCTCTCACAGGTGCTTGACGAGGAGTACGCTCTTCTTCGGTTACTTCGGCAATTTTGGAAATTTGTTTTGCTGCTTCGGAGATATTATAGAGGACATCACTGCTTTTTTGTGCCAATGGACGCTGTTTCATAAACGGCTCTTCCGCTTTAGGCTTTGTTTTTGCTCTTGGAATAGAATTCTCTTCGACTCCTACGACAATCTCGTACAGAGCACTTTTCCCGAGCGATTTTTTCTGTACTTCGCGTGTTTCGATCAACATCGCTTCTTCGCCTACTTCCAACTGCGCTTTTTTCAGCGCTTCGGCAGGGGTAGCACCGCTAAATGTCAAGATTTTCATAGTGTCTCCGTATACTCTTGCGAGCCAAACTTCCAAGCGGAATTGTCACACTGACCCGCTCATTCCAATGAGGATGGGGAATATTCAATTCTTTGGTCCGAACAAAGCGATTCGCAAAGAATATGATATCCAAATCTAGCGTCCTCGGCGCATTCGCAAAACTGCGACGCCGCCCAAAACGTTTTTCAATCCTCCAAATCAGCCGTAAAAGTGCTTTTGGCTCCAATGAAGTACCGATTTCAATAACCGTATTCTCAAAATCGTTTTGTTCCGTATATCCAAACGGAGGATTGCGAAGAATCACGCCGCTTCGAATAATCGTGACTAAACGTGAACGTTGCAGATAAACCCGCAAGTGATTCATCCGCCGCTTAACATCTCCTATATTTCCCCCTACTCCGAGAAGAACACGATAGCGATAATCGTGCGTTCGTCGGAACACTTTTGGGAAATATTGATCCACATAAATACGATGCCTCTCATCGAGAATGCGGCATAACGGCATCGTTTACTCTTCTACCGTACCTTGTTGTGCCGATGTTTGTGCTTGACGCATTGCATTGATTTCACTCAAAATTTGCATCATCCCCATCATAGCCAAATGGTATCCAAAAGGGCCGAAACCGATGACCGAAGAGGTACATACCGGAGCCGTCATACTTTTTTGACGAAACTCTTCGCGACGATAGATGTTGCTGATATGAACTTCAATGGTCGGAAGACTTACCGCACTGATCGCATCACGGATTGCGATAGAGGTGTGGGTATACGCTGCCGGATTAATAATAATCCCGTCCGCATCGCCGTAACACTCTTGGATACGGTCAACAATCTCACCCTCCAAATTGCTTTGGTAAAACTCGATCTCTACACCGTTTTGGGTTGCGACCTCTTTCATCTGTGCATGGATTTGTTCTAAACGCATCGGTCCGTACACTTGTTGCTCACGAACCCCTAACATATTGAGGTTCGGCCCTTGGATAACGACTATTTTCATTGATTAACCTTGATTGGTGTTTTAAAGT
>DATDUY010000210.1:0-8101 GCA_035290165.1 Sulfuricurvum sp.
AAAGCCGATAACTACCTCGAAGAGATCCGCCGTATTAAAGAAGCAGTCGATATCCCGCTCATTGCCAGCTTGAACGGTGTTTCAGCAGGGGGATGGATCAAATACGCCAAAAAACTCCAAGACGCAGGTGCCGATGCACTGGAACTCAATATCACCTATATTCCTACCTCGATGGAGATGGAAGGGTATAGGATAGAGCAGATGTATATCGACACCGTTGCAAATGTAGCTGAGTGCATCGATATCCCTTTGAATGTCAAAATGAATCCCTTTTTTTCAAATCCCGCCAATATGGCGAAACGGTTTGTCGAAGCGGGAGCAAAAGGGTTAACGCTCTTTGATAACCCTACGCGGGTGGAAGTCGATTTGGAACTTCTTACTCCGTTACAAAGAGCCAATGTCACAACCTCCAATAATCTTAGTGAAACACTGAGATGGTGTGCCATCCTCTACAAGAAACTCCCCTGCTCACTGTGTGCCAATACGGGAATCCACAGCGGAGAAGATGTCCTTAAAGCAATTATGAGCGGAGCCGATGCAACAGCTTTGGCGTCGGTGCTGTTAGTGAAAGGGGAGGGTGAAGTCCTGCGAATACTGAGCGAAATAAGTGAGTGGATGGTGAAACATGAGTACGAATCGATTTCTCAGATGAAAGGGTCTATCTCGCTGATCCATACCGATAACCCCTCGGTGTATGAGCGTAATTCCTATATGTATGCATTGCAACACTACCGCCGATAAATATCCCGTGCGGTATAATGACCCATATTAAAAAGGGTATTATAAATGAGTATGAGAATTAAATTATTACTGCGTTATATTTTTGTGGGAGCGCTTTCGCTGTTCCCTTTGATCTTAGTCATTATTGTGGTCAATTATCTGAAAAATTTAGGGGTGAGTGCCTATTCTTCCCTCCATGATTACACCAATTCGTTTGGGGTAACCTTGGCACTGATGGCGGGCGTTATCGCAGTTTTCGCCGTACTCGGCTATTCGATTGAGAAATACGGGCGTTCTATTTTTGTTTCGATGATCGACAGTACCTTTGAGAAAATTCCCGCTATCCGTTCGGTCTATTCCGTCTCGAAAAAACTCGCTGCTATGCTCAGCGGCGGCGAGGACGGAACTAAAAAAGAGGTGGTATTGGTCGAGTATCCCAAAGAGGGGTTATGGGTTCCGGCGTATTTGCTGAATCGCTATGAAAATATCTGTGTCCTTTTTATCCCCACCTCCCCAAATCCTACGAGCGGTTACACCGTTTTGGTGGATGAAGCATTGATTAAAAAAACGACCCTTACGTTACAGGAAGCGTCGTCATTTATTATTAGCATGGGTGCCGATTTTCCTCAAAAAGAGGAAGTTTCAGCCCTTATTCAAACTCATCAATCCTATAGTGATAATCATTAAATCGTGATACAATTCATCCATTAGAGCAAAAGGAGAGGCGCAATGCGACTGAGTGAATACGAACATCAGATTCTCACCAAACATTGTAATGCCCTTTTTCCTCACTCTCATCTCTATCTTTTCGGATCACGAACTGATGATACAAAACGGGGCGGCGATATTGATCTGTATCTCGAAACAGACGATAAAACCGATCTTTTTAAACGAAAAATTACCTTTTTATCCAAAGTGAAACGTGATTTGGGGGATCAAAAAATCGATTTGATTTTTAATGAAGATGAGAGCAGACTTATCGAACAGGAGGCACGAAAATGGGCGATTCGGCTTTAGTTTATCACGCTAAACTCCTCAAAACGTTGAATGAAAATTTCATTCATTTACGGAGAATTCACAACGCATTTGATGAGTTATCGAAACAATATACATTCCCTATCACTATCGAAAACTTCCGAGAGCTTATTGATAACGTTCAAAATATCGCGTATGCGGATCAGGTGATTTATCGCTTTTCAAAACTCCAAGACGGAATCGGAGCTAAGCTCTTTAAAGCCTTTTTGTTGGCACAAGGAGAGAATGTCGATAAGCCTTTCTTGGATATTCTACACACCCTCGAAAAACTCAATATTGTTGATGTAGACGAATGGTTTATACTGCGTGAAATTCGAAATGAAATTGCCCACGACTATGAAGAAAACGAAGAAAATACGATGAATATTCTCAACACGATCATCGAAACACTAGGGGAACTGGAAAAAATCCTTGTGACGATTCAATCGTTGATGGAGAAAAAAGAAGATGGCGGTCTTTTTTAAAATGAGTATTTGTTTAGAGATAAAATTGTTAGTTAATCCTCATAAAAACTATTTTAAATCAAACTCTATAATCAGGTTTTTATTTTTTTAGGTTTTAAACGGACTTGAAAATTTAAATCAATATATATTTCACCATCTTTTTGATAAAAATACCCATATTGATGTCTTTTAGCCGATGGTGTATCAATAAAAGATTGATCATATAAAATATTTTCAAGTCGATTTCTACCAATATAACAACATAATTGACCTTGACTATCGACAACGAGAAAATTATCTGAAATATTATTTTCTATATTGTATGGTGATTTTGCAGTCATTCCTAATGCACATATTTGTAAAAAACTCTTCCATTTGTGATCAAAGGAAGGATGACTATTGATTAGAGATTCTCTAAGTGCCATTGAAGTCGATGCTTTGTTTAATTTACGACTGAAATGTGCCAATGCTATATAAGGGATAAAATTCTGAACATCAATTTGTTCCAAGTTACTCTTAAATGTCGAATCTGCATAATCCTGAAAAACAAACTTAATCCCATATTCCATTCCTTCAGTAATAGCTTTTCGTGCATCCCTATTGTCAATATTACTAATTTTTTGAAGTGCTTCGAATGATTGGTCACTAATCACTTTAAAAATAAGCCGACTAGAATGTAAAGAAGCATTAAATAATGTAGGATTTGCACCGAGCCATGATTTAATACTTACATCATGTGGTTTTGGGTTACTGCCGGTATCATTAGATTGAAATCTGATGGTCAAATCAGCTTTTTCTAAACTAGGAGACTTTTTTGTTGAAATGTGAAGATTACTGGCCATTTCTTCGGCTAAAGAAATATCAAAAGGACCGCTACTACTCTTGTCCTTGTCTTCGCATCCCCTTCTCTTGATACATTTTAGTAATTTAGAGACACCTTCTTTTAGCCGAATACTATTCTTACTAATTGTAAAACTTTCATTTGATGGAAAAACCGTGCATATAATATTGTCATCATTTTTATCAATAAAAGAAAAAGTAATGTTATCTTTTTTGACACTATATAATAGTTTGTTTTCTATATCAGTGATACTGTCACGATCCAATATATTCAAAGACCCATCTGATAAAAGCTTTACAATGGCATAAAACTCACTCCATTCACCTTTATTGCCTTTGGTGCTTTCTTCAAATTTAGGAAGCAATTTTTTCTTTTTTGACGGTATTGTCGGCATAGTTATCAAGCTCTCTAATAATTAATTTTGCGATTTCATAAATGACTGGAACACATACTGAGTTTCCAAATTGCTTATATGCCTGAGCATCACTAACAGGAATTTTGTATGTATCTGGATAACCTTGAAACCTTGCCCATTCTCTTGGTGTTGTTTTTCTGATAAATTCTCGGTTAATGCTTCCTCGAATATTTGTTTTAGGGGTAAAATCAGTTAAACGATTATCTATTACTAATGTTCTTTCTTTACCCATTCCACCAACGACAAGTGTATTACAAATTCCCTTAGGCTTCAAAATTTCATAACCAAACCCATTTCCCTTTTCTTCGTGTCTGGCACGATGATTTTTTAGTGTATTCAAATATGTATCAGAAATATAATATTTCGATGACACTTCATTTTCTTCAAGCAAATCTTGAACTGATTTATCTAGAATTTTGCGCTTTGGAAATTCAAAATCTATTTTTTCACGAAATCCGACAATATAGATTCGCTCACGACTTTGTGGGACTCCATAGTCCTTAGCATTTAACAAATTGGAATAAACTGTATATCCGAGATCATTTTGAAGAGTATTCAAAATTGTTTTTAATGTTCTTCCCTGATCATGGTGCGTGAGACCTTTAACATTTTCAAGAAGAAAAGCTGATGGTTTTTTTTCTTTTATAATTCTTGCTACATCAAAAAAGAGAGTCCCCCTGGTATCCTCGAAGCCTCCGCGCTTACCTGCAATGGAAAATGCTTGACACGGAAACCCTCCAAGTAAAATATCAAAATCCGGAAGCTTTTTTTCATCGATTTGTGTCACATCACATCGTGGATTATCTCCAAAATTTTCTTCATAGGTTTTACAAGCAAACGGGTCTATTTCAGATGAAAATACATTAGTTACTCTATTTGTTTGCTCAAATCCTAATCGTATGCCACCAATTCCGGCAAAAAGATCAATCGTTTTATATTTTTGTTTCATATTAAAACCTCCAAGACCCTATTTAGGCACCCATTAATATCTTTTTTAATCGATTCGCCCCAAAATCTGACTACGATCCATCCATTCGATTTAAGAGTCTCATTGACTTCTTTGTCTCTTTCAATATTTCGCATAATCTTTTTCTCCCAGAATGCAGTATTAGTTTTAAACTTTTCACCATTGAGATATTTTTTACCGTGCCAAAATTCACTATCACAAAAAATCGCTACTTTCTTTTTTTTGAATACGAAATCAGGCTTTCCAATAACAGTTTTGTCATTTTTACGATATCTGAGACCGGCAGACCACATTGATTTGCCTAGTGCCACTTCGATTGAGGTTCCCTTAGATTTAATACGGGACATATTTTCAGATCGATTCATGACAAGATTTTACCAAATAGCATATTAAAAATAACAGACTAAGGACATTATAAGGAATAGAGAACTATTTTTAAATTTTATGTCATTTTGTAATATTTTATCGAACGTTTTGTCTTTGTTATATCTAATAAATAAGATAATTCTTATTAGATAAGTAATTTCAAGAAGTTTTCATGTAGAGAATATTTGTCTTCCAGTGTTCAGACACAAATTTAATGGCATAGAAACTGCTTAATCATATATAGAGGAATAAGTATTTTAATAATCGGATGGGGGCATCTACATCGTTAACGCTTGAATAAGCTAAACTTACTCAAACTCATCGAACTTCGGTTCAGGGGCTTTGAATTTTTCTATGAGAAACTTCTGATAGCGGGGAGCGCTGTCGAAGAGTTTCCGCAACGCCCACAGACCGTGTGTTTCACTCAGTGATGAGTCAACAATCACATAGGAGAGATAAACGGTATTTTCGTTGATCGAAAACTGTAATCGCTCCAGTACACTGTTCTCCCCTAATAAATAATCATACAGTGCTTCAATATTCTCCTGCGGAATACGGCAGAGTGCCGAATCGGCGATAACGATCCCGTTGTCGTAGTAGTTGATATCGATACGGCTAGATCCCATTTCAAATCGCCAGCTTCTCTGGCTTCGGCGTGAGAGGGTGACGTTAATCTTCAGTGCCTCTAAAATCTTCTCAATCAATGCCACGACACCGGAGGGTTTATACCCCTCGCGCCGCCGTTTGGCAACTTCCAGTTTGGTACCGCATTTGGGACAATAATCGTTTTGGATGGTCGGTTCAAGTATCAGATTTTTACATGAACCGCATCGGATGACATCTTCGGTTTTCAGAACACGGAATTGTTCAAGTGCCTCTTTGAGGGTGTAGGAGGGGAGGGCAAATCCGAGGTTGTTGGAGTTTTGGATGATAAAGGTGTTGACACCGATCACCTCCGCCGAGTCATTGAGGAGAGGTCCTCCGCTGTTTCCGGGATTGATGGCGGCATCGAATTGGATGTATTCCACTTCCCCTTGCAACCGGGAAGCTTTGGAGACGATTCCCTCTGTGGTTGAGTAGTTGAGCCCGTAGGGGTGACCGATTGCGATGACACCGTCTCCGTCTTGTACAAGTCGCTCAGAAAGGAGTAAAGGATTTTTGCACTCAATAGCGATGGGGGAGCGGATAAACGCGAGATCAAATGCCGGATCATCATAGATCACCGTTCCGATTGTTTTGGGGAGGGTTTTGGTGCTGATAAGCACCTCTTTGAGTCCGCTGACAACATGCGAGTTGGTAACGATAAGTTCTCCGATGAGAAAACCGCTTCCGCTGCCGTAAGGGTTGGTGATTTGAACAATACTTTCGATCGTTTGTTCGACCATTTTCTGGGTGGCGGTATTCATACTTACACCTCCGTATAATCGAGATTTTTGATCTGGAGATAAAAGCTCTGGCTGAAATGATCCAGATCACTGTAATTAAGGTGTTCGGCAAAATTATTCAGCCCTTTGTAACGGCTCATATAGGGTTCTATCGATTCACGTATACGCAAGGCGATGAGGTTTTCTTTAAAGGTGCGGGTGAGAGGATCATACAGAGGTGTCTCCCCTGCGGCTTTGAAAAAATCGGAGGCGTACACTTCGATATGCAGATGAAGGAGTGATCGCAGTGAGGGGTGAAGCCCGTAGTTATAAAGAATATAGAGGGAAATATAGCGGTAAATCACCGTGATGACATAGGTTGAACGGTTGTTTTTGTACCACCGCACTTTTCCCAGTGACTCATCGATAAAGGCGGCAATTTCATCATGCATCGCCTGCTCGTAAGGGGAGAAAGTATAGGCGGAATCGTAAAACTGTGTCGAGAATGATTCGATATCCATCGTCTCAAGTTCACTCAGATATTGTTCCAAATCGGCGTTCTTATCTTCGGTTAGTTTCTCATCGTCCATAAAATAGCCGTTGATTTTTTCACTGATATTTTTGGCCATTTTTTTGTGGGGGAGGAGGAGATAATCGATTTGAAGGAGGAGGGCGAGATAGCTAAAAGAGGTCATTCCGGTATTATCATTGGATAAAAGACCGATAAGACTTTGTTTTGTCTCTTTGATCCATTGCTGCATAAAAGTGAAATTAACCTCTATTTTTTCACTCGAAACACTGAGGAGGTGTTCGGTATCCAGAAGAAGCGATTCATCAAATTCTCCGGCAATAAACTCTTTTTCAAAATCAGCGTTCAAGGCGATTTCACGGAGCGGGTAAAAGATTTTTTGGGGCGTTATGGTGGCGTTATCGAGACGAATAGAGAGTTTTATAACCCCTTTTACTTCGCTGAAACGGCAGTAGGTAAGTTGAAAGTCACGCTCTAAAAAACGGCGTTTGATCGCGACATGAAGCTTTTCGCTCAGGGCAATATCGGCATGGGCTTCAAGTGATTCAGAGGTGAGTACTCCTTTGATAAGAGCATACCCTTGCGTCAGGCTAAAATGGAGAGATTCTTCTAGTCGCTCAATACTCAGATGAGGGGTAGGAAAGTGGCTCTCCTGATGGATAAGAGAGGACAAAAAGTACTCATAACCGCTTAAAATATCACCGTCAATAAAAGCCGCAGATGAGCGTTCAAAAAGTTCTCGCTCATCACGATTCGGAAGGGCATGAATACCTCGCCCGTAAAGTGGAGCTCGGTGCATCGGCAGTGGATTTAGCCAAGCTTTAAACGTATCGAACAACCACACGGTATCTTTTCCTTTATCCATTATGAAGCTTAGTGTAATCAAAGCAACCTTAAAGCGACAATAAAGTATAATGCCCCTAATTTAAAGGGCACATCAAAGATGCTTTATAGGGAGTTGTATGGGCTATAAACGTGTTTTGGTAAAATTCTCCGGTGAGGCGTTAGCCGGTGAAAACGGTCATGGTATCGATACGAAAATCTTGAAATTCATTGCCGGTGAGATCAAAACTCTCGTAGATGCGGGGATTGAAGTGGGTATCGTTATCGGTGGCGGTAACATCATTCGTGGTGTAACGGCAGCAGCGGATGGGATCATCCGTCGAACGTCGGGTGATTACATGGGTATGCTGGCAACGGTTATCAACGCTATTGCGATGCAAGAGGCGTGTGAACACGAAGGGATGCAGGTACGTGTCCAAAGTGCGATCAAAATGGAGCAGATTGCCGAAGCGTTTATCGTTCGCCGTGCGACACGCCACCTAGAGCGCGGACGTGTCGTGATTTTTGCCGCGGGGACAGGGAATCCGTTCTTTACGACCGATACGGCGGCAACCCTGCGTGCCATCGAAATCGGGGCC
>DATDUY010000211.1:0-5096 GCA_035290165.1 Sulfuricurvum sp.
CGGCGCGAGTGCCAAATTCGGGATGGAAGAGTTGATCGGGTTAGACGGATCGTATGTTAAACTCTGTGCCGGACGCGGGATGTCTGAAGCTGAACCACGGTTTGCGGGAACTCCGTACTCAGGGGATGGCTCTACTACAACCAACAATATAGATATGATAGGAATTATTGCCGTCCCCTATGATGATAAACAATACAGTACCGGACTTCAATATACCTATGCCAATAATTTAATTGACCAAATAACTCCGGGCGGAGCTATGGAAACAGTCGGGGGGCTGCATACGGCAACCGCATTTGCGATGGTACACGGTATCGGGGACGGCATCAGCGATTTCTTGGATGATTCTATGCTCTTTGTCAGCGGTGCAATGTCTAAAACCGATCCGTACGCAGATAAACAAGGTATGCTAGGTTCGACTGAGAGCCAAAGCGGTTACAGCTACTGGATCGGAACGCAGTTTCCGTCTCTGATCAGTGATGAGGGGCGATGGGGGGCTGAGTTTAACCACGGCTCCAACTACTGGCGTCCGATCACCTACGGTGAAGATACCCTCATCGGTTCGAAAATTGCCGCTCGCGGTGATGCCTATGAACTTTATTTCACGGAACCGTTGGTTGAGGATATCCTAACTTTCCAACTTCGCTATACCTATATCGATTATGATTATGCCGGAAGTAACGGATTTTTTGGAAGCACTACAGGGACACCTACTGCTATCTCCGGCAGTATGCCGAGTGCCGCTAACTATGTCGATAAAGCCCAAGATATCCGAGCTTATATCCGTTATAAATTCTAACAATAAACTCCCGCTTGAGCGGGAGTTTATTTATCCTACCAACTTTGCCAATTCTTCTTTCACTTTTGCCACATGATCTTTTACTTTTACGTTCGTCCATGCCGCTTTGACTATCCCTTTGGGATCGATGATATAGGTTGAGCGGACAATCCCCATATACTCTTTTCCGTAATTCTTTTTCATCGCCCATACGCCGTAATCTTGCATCATCTGTGTACTTGGATCACTGAGCAACGTGATATCCAGACTTTGTTTCTCGATAAAACGACGGTGTGATACGGTGCTGTCAGCACTTACCCCAAGGATAATCGCCCCCATATCATCATACTCATCCAACGCGCTTGTGAATTCACATGCTTCGGTAGTACATCCCGGAGTGGAATCTTTCGGATAAAAGTAGAGGACGATCCATTTCCCGCGCAAATCGCGTGAACAAATCTCTACGTCGTCTTGGTTACTCAAACAAAAATCGGGAGATACACTTCCTACTTCTAACATATTATTTTCCTTTTTTTATAAAATGACTATGGATTTGATCTCCGTAAACTCTTCGATCGCAAAACGAGGTCCTTCACGCCCCACTCCGCTGAGCTTCACACCGCCATAGGGCTGAATGTCGAAACGAAGTGTGGGCATATCGTTGATAACGACACCGCCGCTATCTAGTTCATCGATTGCCTTGGTCGCATGAGAGAGGTTATTGGTAAAGACCGAAAACTGCAATCCGTACGGTGAGTTATTCATTCTCTCAATGGCATCATCGATTCCATTGACCCGTACCAGACTCACTATCGGGGCGAACACTTCTTCACACACAATCTTCATCGACTCATGTACATCCGCCATCACGCACGGATAAAAAATTCGCCCTTCGCGGTGCGGCGGCGTCAAAGGACGTGCCCCCTCTTCCATCGCACTCTCAATCCAGCTCATTGCTCGTTCCGCAGCTTCATCATTAATGAGAGGTCCTAAAAACGTCTCTTCATTGTACGGTGAACCGACCACAAGTTTCGATGTCGCTTCCGCCATCTTTTGGGCAAATGTGTCATAAATAGCACTATCGACATAAATACGCTGCAATGAGATACACACCTGCCCTGAGTTCACAAATGCACCGATAGCACATCGTGATGCGGCATACTCCAAATCGGCACTCGTATCAATATAAGTCGCCGCATTCCCACCGAGTTCGAGAGAGACTTTTTTGATCCCCGCACTTTTAGTAATGATATTCCCTACTCCCACCGATCCGGTAAAGCTGATAACACGGGGGATATCACTGCCAACCAATACACTTCCTACTTCTGCATCCCCGTAAACGACACTCAGCGCATCGGGCGTTGCGTAAGGGCTTTCGATAAAAAGCTTGGCGAGCTTATACGCACAAAGCGGTGCTTCGGGGGTCGGCTTGAGGACGACTGCATTCCCTGCAACGAGTGCAGGAGCGAGTTTATGGGCAACAAGGTTCAACGGAAAATTAAAGGGGGTAATCGCTACCACAACACCTACCGCCTCTCTGCGCCAGTACGCATGAGCTTTACGTCCGCTACTCATTGCATCGGTATTGATCGTCTCACCGTGCATAGTACGCATCGTCTCGGCAGAGAGGGTAATCGTCTCGACAGCGCGATCCACTTCGATCCGTGCGTAGGTGATCGGTTTACCCACCTCATCGCACAATACTTTTGCAAACTCTTCACGCTGTTCATACAGCTTTGAAGCGACATCCAAAAGCCATGCACAACGCTGGTGCAATGGTACTTTTTTGGCGATTTTAGCGGCGTTTTTGGCAATAATAAGCGCTTGGTGAGCATCCTCAGCACTACATTCCGCCGCACGTGAAACGACGCGTCCATCATACGGGCTGAGACGTTCGATATAGTTCTGTACTACTGCCTGACGTGATCCCATCCAAACATGTGCATCCATTAATCGTCTCCGCCATTAAATTATGTTTCAATTATACAAATCATCACCTAAAAAGAGGGGAAAGAGGATGTTTTAAGGAGATTCTTTTCATCTTCCTTTTAGAATGTGTCTCAAAAATACGCACGAGGATCATCATGCTAGAGCTTAAAATTACCGACGGTGCTTTAGGGGTACGCCCTCCCGTCACTAAACCCCATCCGGGGTTCTATTTCCAAGTCGGCGAAGAGCGTTTTCGTAAATTAGTGGACGATCATTACGAAATGATCCGCAACAGCGACATTGCATTTTTATTCCCTGTCAACGACGAAGAAGACTTTGGCAATGCTAAAAAACATGCAGCCGATTTTCTCATCCAAATTTGCGGAGGACCTGATTATTTCGCCCAAACACGAGGGGAACCTCGCATGGTCGGTCGCCATGCCCCTTTCCGCATTGACGAGCATGGACGCCAAAGATGGCTTGAATTTTACGCCGTATTGCTCCCTAAACTCGAAGATGAGGGGATCAACCCCGAATACATCCAATCGTTTTGGGATTACCTCGATGTCTTTTCCATCTGGATGGTCAATACACCCTCACATTAATTTTTCCCGCTTCTGCGGGCAAAGTGCACTTTTGGGTAAATCTTCACCCCCTTAATAAACCTTAAACCCCAACTGCGCTAAAATCTCCCAATTTTTCTTTTGGAGATCTTCCCTATGAATGAAGCCAAATATATTTGGATGAACGGCAAAATGCTTCCGTGGAGTGAAGCAAAGATTCACGTCCTTTCCCACACACTGCACTACGGTAACGGCGCAATCGAGGGGACCAAAGCGTATAAAACCCCAAAAGGGTATGCCATTTTTCGTCTGAACGACCACACAAAACGTCTGATCGAATCGGCAAAAATGACCCTTATCACAGTTCCCTATACGGTTGAGGAACTCAATGCGGCGCAAATTGAATTGCTCAAAGCAAACGAATTTACCGGAGAAAATGTCTATCTCCGCCCGATCGTTTACCTCGGTTACGGTGTTATGGGTGTTTATCACAAAGAAGCTCCGGTCGAAGTTTCGGTTGCGGCATGGGAATGGGGCGCTTACCTCGGTGAAGAGGGGATGAAACGGGGAATCCGTTTGAAAATCTCATCATTCAGCCGTCCGAACAACAAATCAAATATGGGTAAAGCCAAAGCGGTCGGTAACTACCTCAACTCTCAAATGGCAAAATTTGAAGCGGTTGAAGCGGGATACGATGAAGCGTTGCTCCTCGATGATGAGGGATACGTTGCCGAAGCAAGCGGAGCATCGTTCTTTCTTATCAAAGAGGGTGAGCTTATCACCCCTCCGAATGACAACTCACTCGTATCGATTACCCAAAAAACCGTTATCGAAATGGCGGAAAATATGGGAATCAAAGTAACCCGTAGAAAAATCACCCGTGAAGAGATTTACGTAGCCGATGAAGCGTTTCTCACCGGAACAGCGGCAGAAATCACCCCGATTCGTGAAGTAGACGCACGGGTACTGGGCGCAGGCGGACGCGGGCCATTGACCGAAAAAATCCAAAGCGCTTATTTCGACATCGTATGCGGTCGTAATCCTGATTACGACCACTATTTAACCTATATCAACTAAGGATCCTGCATGGCAAGTGATATGAACGACTATTTTAATAAAAAGAAAAAAGAAGAGCAGCGAGGGGGCGGATTTAATGCCCCTAAACCTCCAAAGTTCGATTTTAATATGAACCCTCAAAAAGCAGGGATGCTTTGGATCATCGGTGGGATTATTTTGCTCCTTATTTTAGCTAAACCGTTCATCATCATCACCGAGGGGGAACGCGGTATCCTCTCCACTAACGGTAAATATGAAGATCAGGCGCTAATGCCGGGGCTCCATTTTCTGATTCCGTTTATCCAAAAAGTGTACCTTGTCGATACCAAAGTGCGTATCATCAATTATGCCGATAAAATCGAACGAGCTTCCACTGCGGGGGATGGGATCGTCCTTAAACCGGCGATTACCGTTCTCGATAAACGGGGGCTTCCGGTTACGATCGAGCTTACCGTACAATACCGTCTTAATGCGCAGCTAGCGGCACAAACCATCTCCAACTGGGGCTTTAGCTGGGAAGATAAAATCATCGATCCCGTTGCGCGTGATGTCGTTCGTAACGTCATCGGTCAATACGATGCGGAAACCTTGCCGATTATGCGCAATGCCATCGCATTAAAAATCGAAGCGGGTATTCGCAGCAGCGTTGATCGCCAAAAAAATGGTCCTGCCGATCTTGAATCGATTCAACTGCGTGAAATCGGTCTTCCCCAAAAAGTAAAAGATCAAATTGAACGGGTTCAAGTCGCCAAACAAGAGGTTGAAAAAGC
>DATDUY010000212.1:0-2746 GCA_035290165.1 Sulfuricurvum sp.
CATTGGAACTAAAATGAGCCTCTTTCTCTTGAGAAACACCGATTACGGAAACTTTTCCTTTCCCATACAGCGCTGCATAGCCGTTTTCATCATGTTGAAGGGTAATGACCCCTTTATTTTCCACATCCCCGAATTTTTCAAACGGATAGGCGCGTAAAATAACCCCCGTGCTCTGTGTAGCATAGAATAATATTGCATCCACCGTTGTTGTGTAGACTTGATCGATTATCGCCAAACGGAGAGAAATGATCAATGGGACGCTGAGTTCTTTAACCTCTACGGCACCAAATAACAAATCGGTGCTAAAGGTTTCCGTATGCTGCAGTTGCAAAATACGTCCGATTCCCAAACGCCCTTCTTGGGTATCTTTCACATTTTTCTCACGAAGCGGACGGGAAAGTGCTGCACGCAAATCACGTGCAATACCGTAAATACTCAGGCAGTCACCGCGATTGGCGGTCAGTTCAATCTCGATAATATCATCATTGAACACACTGTATTCATTGAGATTTTTACCCATTACCAACTCGCCGATACTTTCATCAAGAATCATGATCCCCTCGCCTATCGAAGGGAGTCCGATCTCTTTAGCAGAGCAGATCATACCGTGTGAATCAACACCGCGAAGTTTTGCCTCTTTGATTTTAAGGCCGCCGGGAAGTTCCGCACCGACAGTAGCCAATGCGATATAGATACCTGCACGGACATTGGATGCACCGCACACAATTTGACGCACTTCATTAGCGACATTCACCTGACAGACATTAAGTTTATCGGCATCAGGATGTTTTTCACACGCTTCGACATATCCGACTACTACGCCGTCTGCCACACGGATGGGATCGTGGCGATCGACTTCCAATCCGATTGCATTAAACGTTTTACACAACTCTTCTGCGCTGATACCGTCCAGATCGATCCATTCATTTAACCAATTTTTTGTTACGATCATCTAAACTGCTCCAATAATCTCGTATCTCCCTCAAACAAAGAGCGTAAATCGCCGATTCGGTGGATCAGCATCGCAAACCGCTCAACCCCTAAACCGAACGCATAGCCGCTGACATTTTCGTAACCGACCGCTTTAAAAACATTCGGGTCAACAATACCGCAACCGAGAACTTCAAGCCATCCTGTTTTCGAACAAACACGACACCCATCACCGCCGCAGAAAATACAGCTGATATCCACTTCGGCTGAGGGTTCCGTAAACGGGAAGAAACTTGGTCGAAAACGAACTTCGACATCTCCGAACATCGTTTTAAGAAAATCTTCGAGGATAAATTTGAGATTGGCGAACGACACTTTCCCCGCTTCTTCAACAACGAGCCCCTCTACCTGATGGAACATCGGGGTATGGGTAATATCGTAATCACGACGAAATACCGCACCCGGGGCAATCATCCGAATCGGCGGTTTAGTAGAGAGCATAGTACGGATTTGTACCGGAGAGGTATGGGTACGCAACAACATCGAATCTTTGAAATAAAAGGTATCCTGCATATCACGTGCCGGATGGTATTTCGGTAGGTTTAACGCTTCGAAATTATGAAAGTCATCTTCCACCATCGGTCCCGTTTGTACCGAGAAATTCATCGCAACGAAATACTCTACGATACGATCCATTGTCTCCATAACCGGATGAAGCGACCCGCGTTCTGTAGTAGCCGAATAAAGACTTACGTCAATCGCCTCCGCCTTCATCGTCTCTTGCAAATGCTCCATCGCCAAAAAAAGTTTGCGATCTACCAAAAGGGCATTCAATCCCTCTTTGTGAATGTTTAGCTCTTTAGCAAATGTCCCTTTTTCAGCATCCGGGATATCCTTCATACGGGCGAACTCAGCGTTCATAATCCCTTTTTTTCCGAAAACGGCGATTCGGATCTCTTCGATTTTATCAATCGAGTCAGCCGATTTTATAGCGTCATACCACTCTTGCAAAATAGAGTCTCCATTGATGGTTTTCTGAAAGCTTTTAAACACGTTATCATTATTTCTGAAACAGCTTTCAATTTAGAGTATATTGTAGTCAAATCTCTTTTATAAATAGCTTCAAGCGATCTTGCATATGCTACAATAGCATAAAAAAAGAGGTTTAAAATGTGCATTTTCTGTAAAATAATCAATAAAGAAATCCCTTCCAATACCGTAGCTGAAAACGAAGAATTTTATGCGTTTCATGACATTAATCCCAAAGCTCCCGTTCATATTTTAGCGGTTCCGAAAGCGCATTATCAAAGCTTTAACGATATTCCGGGAGATGTTATGGGGAGAATGTCCACGTTTATGCAAGAGGTCGCCAAAGCGTGCGGAATTGACGAGAGCGGCTACCGTATCATCAGCAATATCGGGGAAAACGGCGGTCAAGAGGTGGGGCATCTGCACTTTCATATCCTCGGCGGTGCGAAACTCAAATGGGGACATTTTGCTGATGCCGATCCTAAGGATTTCTTTTAATCCTTAGGCGTTACACCCTTGCAACGTGCCGAAATCGACGGCACTTCCGCCGCCGCTGATCATCTTCTCATTTTCACGGATTGTATTGCCGTTATGGATAATCGTATAGGTGATTGCCGTGGTATCTCGGATTGTATTGATCGTTGAGCAATACGTTTCCAAACTCGCCATAACCCAGCGTGCTGCGAGGGTATCATCCGCATTGGAATTAAAACGGTATTCGAGATGCAGAGTATTAAATTTACGCGGTGCAGACTCGTTACGAACCACTTCACCGCTTACTTCGAGA
>DATDUY010000213.1:0-7018 GCA_035290165.1 Sulfuricurvum sp.
TTTTTATCATTTTGTTGTAAATATTTTCTTAATAACAATTGGTTGGGAAGAGCCGTTAAAATATCATAATGGGCAAGTTTAAGGATCTCTTCCTCTTTTTGTTTAATATCAGAAATATCCATAACAGCAGAAACACGGATATTTTTGCCGCTAAGCACCAAATTTCGACCACGTAATATGGCAGGAAACGTACTTCCGTCTTTTCGCAGCATTTGTGCTTCATACGGTTCTTGATTATCATTGTGTATTAGCTTATTCACAAGCTCTTGCGACTGAGGTGCGATAAATTCTAGCGCCTCACGACCGATCATCTCATCGCTTGTATATCCAAAAAGATGAGGAGCCACTTTATTAACACGAATGCACTGCTTAGACTCATCATAGATGATCAGTCCCTCAATCGTCGAATCACTTAAAGCCTCAAAAGCACGAATAGATTCATCTCTTTCGCTTAAAATATCCTGCTCTAACATTTTTTGCTTCGTAATATCGATACCTACTTGGACTTTGGCTAATTGACCGTTTTTCCAGCGTATAATTTGGTCGTTAAAAAGATAATAGCGATTATTAATTGAGTTTTGATTTTCCCACTCGAAAATGGTACCGACAGGGTGAGCTAAAGGATCTTCTAAATGTTGAATCGGACAAAAATTGCACGGGGAATTCTGATTTTTTTGAAGTGATTTATAACAAATATTTCCGACAATATCACCGAACTCTTTAATGCATCGATCATTTGCGTACAATACGACATATGACGACAAATCGATAATGTAGACAAGCGCTCCGGTACTGTTGACAATGGCTTCCATGGAATCAAACTGCCGACTGAGAATACTGCTCACGTTTTAATGCGCCAATAGCAAGTATATTTGGAGTATAAAGAGTTTTATTACAGCCGATATTTTTTGTTGTTCTTGCATCCAAGTACCTTATGATTAGTATATATGTTTATTATAGTTATTGTAACAAAACGGTAACGGAATGACTGCGATTTGCTGACTAAAATAGCCTATAGGATATCTATCTATAGAACATTGATTCATGGATGATAACCAACTATAATTTAAAGTACTCTTAAATATTTATTAATAGTAAGGATAGGTTTTGAGTATATTTAATAATTTATGTGTAGCTGAAGATGACGAAGTTCAGGAATTTATTCGTCGTGTTGCAGCCAATGTTAAGAGAATACGACAAGAAAAAGGGATTACCCAGTTAGCTTTAGCACTTATGATTGGGCAAAAGTCGGCAGCTTTTTATGCTAATGCCGAAAATTCTGCGAAAGATCGACGTTTTAATTTGGAGCATCTATATAAAATTGCCAAAGCTTTGGATGTCGATGTGATAGAGTTTTTTAAGTAAAATGTACTGAGTTAATACTAACTTTATTACAATAGTGTCGGTAGTATAGGTCTTCCAAACAGATAGCCCTGAAAATATTCACATCCCATCAAAATAAGTTTGTCATACTGTTCTTTTGTTTCAACACCCTCTGCGATAACTTCAAAGCCGAATTTTTGGCCGATGGAAATAATTGTTTCAACGATGATGACATCATTCTTATCCGTTGTTAAATCCCGAATAAAGGATTGATCGATTTTGAGTTCATCGATAGGAAGCTGTTTGAGATATGACAAAGATGAATATCCCGTTCCGAAGTCATCGATAGAGAGTGAAAGCCCTAAGGCTTTAAGTTGATTTATTTTGTTCAAAGCTTCTTGGGTATTTTTAATCAGTAGACTTTCCGTCAGCTCAAGTCTAAGGCGACTGGAGTCAACATGATATTCTTGAATGATTGTTTCGATAAGCGATACAAAGTCATCTTTTTCAAATTGTTTATAGCTGACATTGACCGAAATACGCCAATCTTTTTTAATGGGGTCATCTTCCCAAATTTTTAACTGTTTTACCGCTTCTCGCATAATCCATTCGCCTAAAGGGATAATCAACCCGCTCTCTTCTGCAAGGGGGATAAATTCTCCGGGGGAAATCATGCCATGCTGTGGGTCGTTCCAACGAAGGAGCGCTTCTACACCGACAACATGCTGATGTCGATTGACTAAAATTTGATTTTGGTAATGCAACGCCATAAAATTGTTTTCAATTGCTTTACGCAAACGATCTATCATATGCGCTCTATCTTCCATCATTTTTTGGAGTATAGGGTCAAAAAAACAAAACTTATTTCTTCCGCTTGATTTTGCATTATGCATAGCACTGTCTGCATATTTCAATAAATCATCTATGGAATGTTCCATATCCACAAACATTGCAATACCGATACTTGCCGATGTTCTAAAGTCGCACTCATCAATATAATAAGGTTTTTCCAATTCAGCAAGAATTTTTTCTGCTACAATTTGTGCATCGGCAGTTGCTTGTATTTGATCAAATTTATACGTATTTATCAAAACAACAAACTCATCCCCGCCAAAGCGTGCTACCGTATCGCATTGGCGTACAATATCAAAAATACGTTTGGACGTTTCAATCAACACAAGATCACCTACACTATGACCTTTTGTATTGTTGATCGTTTTAAAATGATCCAGATCAATGAATAAAATAGCCGCATAGTGTTTACTTCTATTGGCTTGATGAATCATATTGCTTAAGTGAACTGTAAATAACAAACGGTTTGGTAAAGTAGTCAATGTATCGTAATGGGTAAGGTTTTTTAATTCCGACTCTAATTTTTTTTGATTTGTAATATCGATTCCCACTTGTACTTTAGCCAGTTGACCATTTTTCCATTGAATAATTCGATCATTATAGAGGTAATACTGACCGTTGATAGTATTTTGATTTTCCCATTCAAACGTTGTTCCTAACGGAAGCGAATGCGGATCGGTCGGCTGTTGTTGCAACGGACAAAAATCACATGGGGTATTTTGCCCAAGCTGTAACACCTCATAGCACGCTCTTCCCTCTATATCACCGAATATATTTTTACATCGATTATTCGCATACAATATTTCATAGGTTGTTAAATCAATAACATAGACCAAAGCCCCTGTGTTGTTTACAATAGCTTCCATCGGTTCAAAATGTTCTATAGAGGGAGTATTACTCATGTTTTAGCGCTCCGTAGGTAGTTTATCAAGCAAAATAAAGAGTTCTTTACTTGCTGCTTCTGCCGCTTTAAAATCATTAATAATTTTTGTGGATTCAGTGCACAAACCGGTTTTAAGACATTTAACCGCATCGATAATATTGTGATGAACCTCTGAATGTGGCTGAGCGATTGCTTTATAGCTCGCAGTATGAGAAAATCGCTCTTTTCCGATTCCGGTGTCATACCATTTACCGAGTCTGCATTCATGGTGATCGGAAAAGTGTGTGGAAGCATCTTCGTGAAGCATGGTGATATAGGCATTGGTTTTAAAGAGGAGATGATCGAGTTTAACAAGCCCGATAAAGGTGTTGTCCAGCATATGATCGATGGAGCTTGCCATGATCTCACCATCTTCTGCAAAGGTTTGGAGTGTTGTTTCAAAATTTGAGGTGAGTCTTTCGGATTCGTGGGCAATGGATGTCATTGACTCAGAAGATTCTTGAATATTGGAAGATTCTTGTTTGAGTGTGTTGATAGTGATCTCTACCTCTTTCGTCGCTTTTTGGGTTCGTTCGGCGAGCTTGCGCACTTCATCCGCAACCACTGCAAATCCGCGACCGTGTTCTCCTGCACGTGCCGCTTCGATAGCGGCATTGAGAGCCAATAGGTTGGTTTGGTCAGCAATATCGTTAATAAGCATCATCAAAGCAGAGACATCGTTGATCCCACCTGTTAGTCTCTGAACCCCTTCGGTTGATTCGTTGATTGAGATAATGAGCTTTTGCAGATTATCGGAGATAGCCGAGAGACTCTCACGGGAACCTAAGGATGAATTTTTGGAATGATCTTGCATCATATGAAGCTGATCAATACTGCCGGAAAAATCACGTTGAATGATCGGAATATTATTGGTACAACCGGATAAGAGAAGATTCGTAAGCTCCTCTTTTAATGAAGACTCTTTCGCATGTTTCTCTTCCTGTAATGATTGCTCTTTTAAAATAGAATTTTCCTCTTCCATCTTTTGTAAAGCCATTTTTAACTGCTGATTCTCTTGTGTTAATGAATCTATTTGATGAGTTAAAGTGTTTATTTTTTGACGACCAAACATTAAATACCCTTTTGTATATAAAATGAGCATTATATAATTTTTACGTCACAAATTAGTCACAAAGTAATTAATAATTAACATAAATGGTTAGTTTATAAAAAATTATTATAACTCAATATTTAAGTATATATAATGATAATTAATTTTTCTTTGCCCATCTTGGGAAAAAACGTGAAGGAGAAAGTGTAGGGTTAATGGGAAATTCATCGACAATAAACTCTTTTAACCGCTTTGACAGATAAGGCGCGAGGACAAAGCCATATCCGCCTGAACCGTTTATCATGGTCACATTCGGATAGTAGATATACTCGGATGGATCAACGCTCTGACCGTGCCGAATATGGGGATATAGTTTCAGTGTTGCCTCAGCATCGACCAAACTTCCCAGCATCGGAAGGTAATCGTTCGATCCCGAACGTAATCCTGTGTAGTCCTTTAAGATATTAATATTATCTAATTTTAATGTTTTGGAGGCTTTTTCAAGAAGTATTTCTCTCCCTTGCTTCATCTCATACACTTCTCCTGAAAACGGGGAATAATGGACATCATGAGTCGCACCGATCGCGACTATCCCCGCTTTCGTTGTCGGAGAGATCGAGACGTGGTGATGGAGGATACAGGGGATGTGAGTGGAGGTCTCGATATCGATCCGATGTCCCCAAATCCCCCGTAATCCGACATAATCGATGGGGAGTAGTTTCGGATAGGCTCCGATGGTGAGGACGAGATGTTTGGCTCTGAGATCACCGATCTGCCATAGTCCATCTGAATGAATCGGCTGATCTGCTTTGAGGCGATAAAAATCAACCCCTTCTGCCATCGCATTACATACACCCTGCGCATCGACAACGGCACCGATATCAAAATAGATCGAGGAAGCCTGTAACGCTTCATCGTTCAGGAGGGTTTGTATTTTATGGGGAATATTGGAGTGTTTTATATGCGTAGCTCGTTTGAAAGTTTCTACTTTTTCGCCCTCTTTCGGGCTGGACGCAATATGCAGAAGCGGTTTTGTGAGGGTAAATTGTGGGAAACGGGAGGTGTAGAATTCGAGTGCTTCAGTGTGCGCTTCACCCATAATATCTTTGAGTTCACCCGCTTTGGAGATTTTCGGCGAGATAAAGGCTCCCGCCGCACCGCTCCCGCCGGAAGCGAT
This sequence comes from Sulfuricurvum sp., assembly GCA_035290165.1. GTDB lineage: Bacteria > Campylobacterota > Campylobacteria > Campylobacterales > Sulfurimonadaceae > Sulfuricurvum. The sequence continues at coordinate 5,326 of DATDUY010000213.1, forward strand.
ACCCTCCTGATCGATCAGAGCGACACGTAAACCTGCTTGCGCGAGCGTATAGGCACTACAACAGCCGTTTATCCCTGCACCGATGATGATGACATCATAAGGTGATATTTTTGATGTCGGCAATTGCGTAAATCTCAGCGTAAATCATCCCGACCAACGCTTTACGGTTAGAGCGAACAGCTAAATCATCGGCATTGACCATGACATTGTCGAAGAAGTTATCCAATGGAGCTTTGAGAGCAAACAACGCATCCAAACGCTCTTCGAGGGTTTCGTAGCTCGCAGAGATAGCAGACGTTGCGGCAGAGTATAAAGTGCGCTCCGCATCGTTTTCAAAGAGTGATTCGTTGACATTGAAACCTTTGTCCATCGCTTCGTCTTTGAGGATGTTGCTAACCCGTTTAAAGGTGGAGAACGCTTCGAGGAATGAATCTGAGGATGCGATGGTATTGACCGCACGAATTTTGCGGTCGATTTCGAGGACGTCGAGTTCTACATTGGCGTCTTTGGCAACGACCGATTGGATAATCGATGGGTTAACACCGATGTAAGCTCCCGCGAGACGTTCGATGATAAAGGTTTCAATGTTCTTTTTGTACTCTTTGCCTTGCGGATAGAGATTTGAGAGTTGATCGATCAAGGTAGAGAAGTTGAGAGGGATTTGGTGTGTTACGGCGATTTTGATAATTCCGTTGACGGCGCGGCGAAGGGCAAATGGGTCGCGTGAACCCGTCGGGATCTCACCGATACTAAACATACCGATAAGGGTATCGAGTTTCATCGACATGGCGACGATGGCACTGAGGATGGTGGAAGGGAGTGCACTCTCCTCACCCGTTGGAAGATACTGTTCTTTAATCGCCGTTGCGATTTCGGCAGATTCACCCAGCGCCAACGCGTAGTAATACCCCATAAGCCCCTGTAACTCGGTAAACTCATAAACCATTTCAGACATCAAATCGGCTTTTGCCAACTCCATAGCCCGTTCTAAGTGGTCAGGATTAATATTATCATATATGAGATTTGCGATGGTGGATGCAACTACTTTTTCACGCTTGATTTTCTCCGCTAACGTCCCTAATCCGTTCATAAATACGACTTTTTCCAATCCTGCCGTACTGAGTCCCTTTTTGAGGTCATTGCGATAGAAAAAGAGTGCATCAGAGAGGCGCGGACGGAGAACCCGCTGATTTCCCTCGATAACATGGCTGAAATCATCGGTAAGGGCATTAGAGACTACCACAAACGCATTGATGAGTTTCCCCTCTTTGAAGACAGGGAAATAGCGTTGATGCTCTTTCATTGAGGTGATGATAACCTCAGGCGGGAGTTCGAGGAAACTCTCGTCAAAACTTCCCAAAAGCGGTGTCGGGTGTTCCGTGATGGCGACGACTTCGTCGAGCAAATCCTCGTCAATTTCGATTTTGATGCCGTTCTCACGTTCGAGTGCAGCGAAATTTGCCAAGATGGATTCGCGGCGGCTCTGCGGGTACAGATCAACCGAACCCTCTTTCAGTAAATCGAAATAGTGATGGATAGAATTTACTTTTTTCGCTTCGAAATGGCTGATACGGTGGACATACGTCTCAGAAGAAGAGCGGACACCGAAGAGTTCCATATCGACCAACGCTTCACCAAGTGTGACATTTACCCAGCGGATCGGACGGATAAAGCTCTCATGACTTGATCCCCA
>DATDUY010000214.1:0-3660 GCA_035290165.1 Sulfuricurvum sp.
CATCTCATCACCGACATCGCGGAGCAGACCAATCTCCTCGCTCTCAATGCGGCTATTGAAGCGGCGCGCGCGGGTGAACACGGGCGAGGTTTTGCCGTGGTAGCGGATGAAGTGCGTAAACTAGCCGATCGAACGCATAAAGCGACCGGTGAAATAACCGTTTCGATTAACTCTCTCAAACAGGATATGGATGAGATCGAAAAAAGTGCCGAAGCTATGAACAGTGTCGTCGAAAAATCGAGTCAAAAAATCAACGCATTTGAGGGGACATTGATTCAGCTGAGCGAAAGTTCTTCCAATATTGTCTCCTCTTCGTATATGATGGAAAACAGCGTCTTTATTGTTTTGGCAAAAATTGATCATATTATTTATAAATCCCGAGCATACAACTCAATGATGCGTTGCGAAAGCCGGTTAGAAGTAATGGATACGCATCAGTGCAGTATCGGTCAGTGGTACCATAGCGAAGGTAAACATCGTTTCGGAAAAACTGCTAGTTTCCCGTTAATGACGGCTCCGCACACTGTCGTCCACGATTGTGTCAACAAAAATCTAAAATACGTCAAAAATTCGGATAACAAAGAGTGTATCGCTCATGCAACCGAAATCATCACGAATTTTCAAGAGATGGAAAAAGCGAGCAGCGAGCTTTTCATACACATGGACAATTTAATCAAGGAGGTATAAAGTATGGCAGAAATTGAAATGGATCAAAGTTCACTCATCATTTCCGAAACGGATCACAGAGGGGTAATCACATTTGCCAATGATGATTTTATCCGATACAGCGGGTATGGTTGGGATGAACTGCTCGGAAAACCGCATAGTATTTTGCGGCATGAGGAGATGCCTAAAGCTGCTTTTGCAGATTTATGGAAAACAATCAAAGAGGGAAAAACATGGAACGGTTTTGTCAAAAATAAAACTAAACGGGGAGATTTTTACTGGGTATACGCCACCGTATCCCCTATTACATTTGAAAACGGTGAAACACGCTACCTATCACTGCGCCGCAAACCAACTCGTACCGAAATAAACAAATATGACGCACTCTACAAAACAATGAAATAAGGATTCAGTTATATGTTTGATATCAGAAAAAAAGATTATGTATTACTCAAAGAAGCTATTCAGAATTGTCGCGATTTTGTTTTTGAATCCGTTAATGAAACTTCCATCGAAGAGGAGAGTTCGAGACCATTGATCAATGATTTGCTCAACGATCTCAGCCGTTTTGCTGCTGAGTATAAAACCGTACGTGATGCAAACTATATCCAAGCCGGAATGCTTGCATTGACCGTTTTTCGTGCTAAAACCGGAGAACTCACCAATGTCTCTATGGCGGAGTGTACGGTAAACGGCAGCACGGTGCTCAAAGAAACGACCATTTTTTATAATGGATTAATGAGCCGTCTAAAGGAGCTTTTTTGTGAAATTGAAGACGGATTTACCCGTATCAGCCACAACGATTTGAGAATACCGTTCAAATCCGACGGATGGGAAAAAGATATCAAAAAGCTGAACCATCATATCAATGAACTCCAAGATATTATTGCGGATCAGTATTGTCAGCAACTGACCGATTCCCTCTCGCTTCGGCATAATACTTCCGATTTGAGCCGTTACTCCGAAGAACTCAGCAGCAGTTCGAATGAGCAGGCATCGAGTTTGGAAGAGACTGCTGCCGCTATCGAAGAGCTCACAGCAAACGTCTCTGCCGGTGCTGCAAAAGCGCAGGAGATGACAGCTATAGCCCAAGAAGCGAAAAGAGCGGCTGAGCGCGGTAATAGCGTTGCACGCGAGAGTCTGAACGCCATGAGCGAAATGGTCAGCGCAACCGAAGCGATCAATCAGGCGGTTGATATTATCGACAATATCGCGTTTCAAACCAATATCCTCAGTCTCAATGCCGCTGTCGAAGCGGCTACCGCCGGAGATGCGGGAAGAGGATTTGCCGTTGTTGCCCAAGAGGTACGTAATCTCGCCAATCGCAGTGCTGAAGCTGCCAAAAATATTCAAGAAGTTGCAAAAACTGCACGTGAAAAATCGCGAGGAGGATTGGAAACATCCAAAAATATGATGGAGAGTTTTACCCTGATCACTGAAAAAATCATCCAAACTGATGAGATGGTACGCGATGTCGCCAATGTAAATCGCGAACAAATGGCGGGAATCAGCCAGATAAACGATGCGGTGAGTCAACTCGACCAACTCACACAGCAAAATGCAAAAACGGCGCATAATGTCGCTAGCCTCTCCTCTGTTGTACAGGATCTCTCAGATCGAATGTACACGGAAATCAGCCAAAAAGAGTTTGCAGGAAAGGAGAGTATCCTCTCCTCTATTCATTAAGAGAGAGTCGCTAGGACTCTCTCTATTTCATTTTGCGTAAATTTTAATTACTTTCATTCACTTTTTTCAATCCTGCCACACAAATGCAACACTAAAGCGTCATTATTGCAGCATACACATTTTTAAGGATCAATGAATGAATGTATTTATCTCAAAAGGTTCAGAACGAGTTCTGACTGAAAAAGCTTTTTTGGTTTCAGAAACGGATGAAAAAGGGATTATTATTTTCGCCAATGACGATTTCTGTGAAGCGGCGGGCTACCATGTTGATGATTTGATCGGTAAGCCTCATAACATTGTTCGTCATAACGATATGCCCACTGCCGCATTTAAAGACTTATGGGACACCGTCAAAACGGGAAAAATCTGGACAGGATTTGTCAAAAACAGTGTCAAAGGGGGAAACCAGTTTTACTGGGTTTACGCTACCGTTTATCCGGTTATGAGAGATGGCAAGCGCCATTATATTTCGTGTCGGCGTCATGTTACCGTAGATGAGATCGAAACCGCTACCGCACTTTATAAGACACTCTAAGGAAACCCAATGTTTGGAATAAAATCTACCGATGCTCAATTGCTCGAAGAAATCATGCACGAAATTCTTGATGTAATAGAGGGTAAACGCAACCGCTACCGTTATGCAAAAGTGAGTTTTTCAGATCGAAAAATTCAGCACATTGCCGATACCGCCCATCTTCGTCTCCAATCCATCATTGAAGCGAAACAAAAAGATATGCTTGCGATGGGGGAACTCATTTTAGCACTCGATCAAATGAAATCGGGATGGTTTAAACCCACCCAAATCGAAGGAGACGGGTCAGAGGTGAGCGTTATTGCCAACTCTTTCAACGCCTTTACCCTTTTGTTGAGTAACCAGTTCACACTCAAATCGTTCAAACGCTTCATTTGTACGCATCGAATGATTTCACTTCTGAAATAAATAAAAATAATCAACGCGGCGAAATGGCTTCCCTTATCGACGGTGTCAATAATTTAGCACAAGAAATTACCGTAATGCTTACGACAAATCTCCAAAACGGTCTTAATCTCCGATCCGAAGCGTCATTTTTAAAACAGGCGATGGAATCCCTCTCCACCGCAAGCAACCAACAAGCGGCAAGCTTGGAAGAGACAGCGGCGGCAATGGAAGAGATGACCAGCAATGTTCAACAGAATGCCCAAAAAGCAAACGATATGGCATCTATGGCGGCACAAACCGATGCCAGTGCCAAAGAAGGTGCAGAACTCGCACAACGTACCGCTACGGCAATGACAGAGATTCAAGTTGCTACCAACTCGATCAATAAT
>DATDUY010000215.1:0-5759 GCA_035290165.1 Sulfuricurvum sp.
GATCCACTCAAATCCGATCTCATTACGAAGCTGATATGCCAATGCCGCGCGGATAAGCTGTAAAATTCCCGGTGTTCCCGCATCTTCACGATCTTCGACACCCTCTACAAAAAAATGACTGGTACGGCTGACATAGCGTACCGTTCCCCCACCTGCAAAGGTGGGTTTGGCATCCGCCTCGAACAGATTTTTTCGCACAGCCAACAAACCGCATGATCCCGGTCCCCCTAAAAGCTTATGGGGCGAATAAAACATCGCGTCGTACAGTTCACACGGTATATTGATATACGGTGACGAAGCCGCCGCATCAAAACAGACAATTGCACCGTAACGGCGTAATATCGCTGATATCTCACCATAGGGGGTAATCGTCCCCGTCACATTCGACGCGATACAAAACGACCCGATAAGCTCGCGATTTGGGTTCGCTTTCAAAATCTCTTCGAGCTGTTCCAAATCAACCAACCCCTTGGTATTCAATCCGACCCGTACCGTCTCACAGAGTGCTTCACGATAGCTGATCTCGTTGGAATGATGCTCATACGGCCCCACAATTACGAGAGGAAGTTCATAGCTGGGAGGCAAGGAGTGGTAACGTGCGCGAGTCGCCGGGGGAATATAGAGTCCCAATATCTCCTGCAACCGTTTAACCGCTCCCGTCGCACCGCATCCACACGGCATTAGCGCAAAAGAGCCGTCCAGCCCTAATAATGTTTTGAGATGCTCTCTTGCCTGACGATAATAATGATCCGTCCGAGCCGCCATCGATGCCTCTTTCGAGTGGGTATTCGCATACGTTTCGAGCACTTCTCGGATACGAGCTTCAATCGTCTCATACGCCAAGCCCGATGCGGTAAAGTCGAAATAGGTTTTTTTATGGATACCGATCGTATTACGTCCTATTTGGGCGTATGTATCACCCTCGTCAAGGAGTGGACGGAATAGCTGATTCATGTGCGTATTTCTCCAATAAAAAATTTCCGAAATTAATACTGTTGCTCGCCTCAAAATCGTAAATCAGCGACTCAATCAACAGTGCAACTTCATCTGCGGCAACTTTGACCCCCGTTTTGACGGAAAAACGGCTTTGTTCGCCCTCAAGATGTCCTCCGACGATCAAATCAAATCCCTTCAGGCGTTCATCACCCCGCTTCACAATAGCTCCGACAAATCCGAGATCGACAATGTGAGGATGGGCACAGGAGTTTGGACAGCCGTTGATGCTGATACTCACAGGCTCATCAAAATCGGGAAACCTGTTGTTTAGATGCTCCACTACTTCGATTGCCAGATCTTTAGTCTCACTCACCGCAAATTTACAAAAGTTCAACCCCGTACACGCTAATGTCCGTGCTTCAAAAACCGATGGATAGGGATGAAAACCCACGGCCTTTAATGTCTCGATCATCGGCTCCGTCGCATCGGTATGGACATTCAAAATTACAAAATTCTGCGTCGTTGTCAGGGTAATCCCCTCAGCTTTGTACAAATCTAAAATACGTCCGAGTTTCAACAGGTTTTCACCCTTGATCCGACCGCCGGTAAGGGCACACCCGATGGTGTTGTACCCTTTTTTAACACTCGATCCGACGCCAAAATGACTCCGTCTTGGATACGGTGTAAAAGGGGCATCATCATAACGCTCCAATATTACATGGGATTCTTTTTCCAACTCACGCACAAAACGCTCAACACCCCATTCCTCGACCAGATGACCCAAACGGGCTTTACTGCGGTTATCGCGGCGACCTGAGTCACGATAGATGCAGGCAACCGCTTCGGCAATTTTCACGATGTCGCGACGTTTCACATAGCCGATATGATCGGCAATACGGCGATTACTCGCCTGCCCCCCTCCGACACTGACACTAAATCGGAGTTCATCACCTTTTTTTACGGCAGTAAATGCCAGATCCTGTACTTCATGCTGGATACAATGTTTATTGCACCCGCTCACACCGATTTTGAACTTTCTAGGCAAGTTCGAGAAATCGGGATTTCCACGATAGAGATTGTTCAGGGCAACCACCACATCACGGACATCATCGATTTGATCATGATCAATCCCGTTCACGGGACAACTCACGATATTACGAGGACAATCTCCCGATCCACCGAGTACACTTAAACCGACTACGGATAGCCGTTCCAATATCTCCGGTAAATCTTCGATTTTCAGCCAATGAAACTGAATATCCTGTCGAGTCGTCACATCACCGCTTTCACGGGCAAAATCAACGGAGATTTTTCCTAATACTTCCACTTGTTTAGCGTTCAAATATCCATTCTCAAGCTTCACACGCAGCATGTAATACTGCGTCTCATCCTCCGCATCCTGAAGATTGCGGTTTTGTGTATAAAGACCGTACCATTTAAAACGATCGATATCTTCAGGATCAATCACATTAGCTGTTGCAGCATATCGATAGATATCGGCGATGACGTCCAATCCATCTTTCTCACGTTTAATACGCTCGATACGTTCCGCTTTTGTCTCATTCGCCATCACATCCTCCTTAAACGATTGTCGCAGCATTCCAATGCGGAAAATGCCGCCGTACAAGAGCATTCAGCTCTATCTCAAATTCAGATACGGTACTTTGCACCGCTCTCTCCTTTTCCGTGCTTTGGGTAATCATCCCCGCAGCCACGGTGTTATTCGTAATCTTATCGATGAGGATAAATCCCCCCATTTCTCGGTTTTCTTCGTATATATCAAAGGCAATCGGTTCGCTCAAAACCAAACGAACCGATCCGATATCATTAAGCCCTAAATCTAGTGCATCATGACGTTCCTGCGTATTAACATCGACACGATAGTCAATTCCCTCCGCGTAGACCGTAGTAACACTCGACGCGCGTTTAAAGAGATAGCTTTTACCGGGGAGAAACTTCTCCTCATCCATCCATACCAAATTTGCTTTTATCGCATTGCTCTGCAAAATAGACTCATCGGCTTTAATCAAAACATTTCCGCGACTGATATCAATCTCTTCATTCAATGTCAGCGTGATCGCATCACCGGTTGAGGCTGATTCCAAATCTCGCTCATACGTTACAATCGATTTCACTGTTGCTTGCTTGAGCGACGGATACGTTGTAATACGTTCTCCTACACGGATAGTTCCTGAGGCAACCGTTCCGGCGAATCCTCTAAAATCGAGGTTTGGTCGATTGACGTATTGCACCACCATACGAAAAGGGGCATCTGTAGGTGCAGAAGCCAACGGGACATCTTCGAGATACTGCAATAGTGTTAAGCCCTCATACCACGGAGTATATTCACTCTTCGTGACGACATTGTCACCGTCCAATGCCGAAAGAGGCACCGAATAAATTCCTCTAATCCCTAACTCTTCAGCAAATACACGATACTCCGTATCGATTTTGTCATACACCGCTTGATCAAAATTAACCAAGTCCATTTTATTGATGGCCACAACGACATTTCGTATCCCCAAAAGACGGACGATATACGAATGTCTGCGCGTCTGCGTCACGATCCCGTAACGCGCATCGATAAGGATAATCGCCAAATCCGCCGTAGAAGCGCCTGTCGCCATGTTACGGGTATACTGCTCATGCCCAGGGGTATCGGCGATGATAAATTTGCGCTTATCGGTCGAAAAATAGCGATAGGCTACATCGATCGTAATACCCTGCTCCCGCTCACTCTGCAATCCGTCCACGAGAAGCGCCAAATCGATTTTATCTCCGGTCGTTCCCGACTTTTTACTATCGTTTTTAATACTCTCTAACTGATCCTCAAAAATCATTTTTGAATCGTGCAACAATCGCCCGATCAACGTACTTTTTCCATCATCCACGCTTCCGCAGGTAATAAAGCGGAGCAACTCTTTGTGTTCTTGTTCTTTGAGATAGCCTTCGATATCGGTGGCTATCAAATCGCCTTGATGTGCCATTAGAAATATCCTTCTATTTTTTTCTTCTCCATAGATCCTGAACTGTCCGCATCGATCAGTCGCCCTTGACGCTCAGACGTTTTCGTTAAAAGCATCTCTTGGATGATATCCGGAAGCGTTGTTGCATCACTCTCCACCGCACCGGTCAACGGATAACATCCTAACGTTCTAAAACGTACATTCTCAATGCTCGGTACTTCTCCCTCACGAAGAGGAAAACGATCATCGTCCACCATGATTTTTACCCCGTCACGCTCAACAACCGGACGCGGTGCCGAATAATAAAGAGGGACAATCGGAATACTTTCGAGATAAATGTATTGCCAAATATCGAGTTCCGTCCAGTTTGAGAGGGGAAATACCCGAATACTCTCCCCCTTATGAATCCGTCCGTTGTAGATATTCCACAACTCGGGACGCTGGTTTTTTGGATTCCAACGGTGATTTTTATCCCGAAACGAATAGATCCGCTCTTTTGCCCGACTTTTCTCTTCATCCCGTCGCGCTCCGCCGAATACAGCATCAAATTCATAATAATTCAATGCCTGCTTCAACCCTTCGGTCTTCATCACATCCGTATGCACGGCACTCCCGTGAACAAAGGGGTTAATCCCCTGAGCAATCCCCTCAGGATTTACATGAGTCAACAACGTTAACCCCAACTCTTTGATCCGTCGATCACGAAACTCGATCATCTCTTTAAATTTCCATGTCGTATCCACATGCAATAGCGGAAACGGCAACTTTGAGGGATAAAATGCTTTAATCGCCAAATGGAGCATCACCGATGAATCTTTACCGATCGAATAAAGCATTGCCGGATTGTCGAATTCCGCGACCACTTCACGCATAATGTGGATAGCTTCGGCTTCTAATACTTTTAGATGTGTTTTTTGTTCGTGACTAATCATGGTCTTCTCCTTTGTTACCTTTTTCAATCAAATAAAAATAGCCCAATCGGCCAACTCTGTGCGATGCGAATACTTGTCATCTTCGAGTATTCCATCCAAAAACTCCAATAAAAATTTCATTGTCAGGTTCCTCTTAAATGGAGTCCACACTCCTTGTGTTCAGGATTCTCCCACCACCATCTTCCGGCTCGTAGATCTTCTCCTTCACGTATAGCACGTGTACACGGGGCACATCCGATACTCGGATACCCTTGCGTGTGCAACGCGTTATAAGGGACTTTATGTGTTTTAACATAATCCCAAACCTTCTCTTCATCCCACTCGATGAGAGGATTTAATTTAATCAGATTGTTCGATTCATCCCATTCGATCAGCTTCATCGTCTCTCGTGTCGGAGACTGTGCTCGGCGTAATCCCGTAATCCAAACGTCCAATCCTTCCAATGCTCTGCGAAGCGGTTCCATTTTTCTCACCTGACAACACGCTTTTCGGTTTTCGATACTCTCTCGAAAACCGTTGATTCCCTGTTCTTGATAAAGGGCTTCAACAGCAGCTCTATCGGGACAATAGACATCTACTTTTATGCCGTATTTCTGATTCGTCTGATCCATCACGGTATAGGTCTCTTCGCTAAGGCGTCCCGTATCCAGTGTAAATATTCTTGCCGTCGGATCGATACCCAAGATCATGTCGGTTAAGACCTGATCCTCCGCACCGTAGCTCGATGCCAACGCTATCCGATCTTTATACGCTTCTAAAAAACAAGCCAGCATAGATTCAACGGATTCATTTTCAAATCGCTGATTTAATGATTCTATATTGATGCTCATTGCCTCTCCTAAATTTGGTAATCGTTTTCAACCACTTTAATCCGCCCGAAATTGGTTCTATTCCATGCTCTTTCATGTAAATAATATAAGAACAT
>DATDUY010000216.1:0-2214 GCA_035290165.1 Sulfuricurvum sp.
GATTATGATGCTCGGCTGCGAGAAGCTTTATGTCGCACTCTATACCGAACATATCCCTCTGCGTGAAGTGGCTTCTCATATCCAAACGGACAAACTGCTCACTTTTTTCCTTCAACTCTATCATGCAACTGCCCACGAACCTATTGCTGTACTGGGGCTTAATCCCCATGCGGGCGATCATGGAGTGCTGGGAGACGAAGAGCGCGCTATCGAAGCCGCTATCGATCAAGCCAATAAAGCGATCGGAAGAGAGATTTTTATCGGTCCTATCGTCCCCGATATCGCTTTTACTCCCCGTTTTCGGGAACACTACTCGATGATTGCAGCAATGTATCACGATCAGGGTCTCGCCCCGCTCAAAGCCCTCTATTTCGATGAGGGGATAAACATTTCTTTGGGTCTACCGATTATTCGTACCTCTGTCGATCATGGAACAGCATTTGATATCGCCTATGAAAATAAAGCGTCCCTATTAAGTTATAATAATTCCATAAAAGCTGCTGTAGAATTTATGTCGGAAAAAGGTGGTGAGTTTTGAATCCCCGTATTATTTTAGATATTGTCACAATTTTGGATGAAAGCTTACAAAAACACCTCTATGCCCTCGACTTTACAACCGAACAGTATAGAACACTCCTTGAAAAACTCACCATCTCCAACGACGAAACACTTTTCAATGATAAAAAAGGGGCTATTCGAAAAGCTATTGTCAAATATTTTGCTAAAAGCCTTCAAGAAATTGAGGTGCAAGTGACTCAATCCTCATTTGCACTAAAAAAACAGTTCATTGACCCTTCAAAACCCGAAGCGTATGACCGGATGCTCCATAAAAACAATGTTATATTAATCGATATTTTTGAGCATAAATCTGATTATTCACCTTTACCCTACTTAGTCTCAATGCCTGAAGAGATACGAAAACCTATTTTAGAAAATTTTTTCAAAATGGATGAGGATCTCGATAATGCACGGCAAGTGACAAGGCGGCAAATTGAGCAAATTTTCACGCTAGATAGTCGGGACATTATCTTTTTTTTACGGGGGCGCATCACTATCCGTCATTACACTCCCCCTAAAAAATTGCCCGAAGGTGCTGATAAACGGTTCGGAGGTGAATCGATTGAAGTTATGGAGGCGATGTATAATACCTACTTCCCTCATGGTGCTTGGAATCATATAGAGCCTATCTTAGGTGAAGTAATCACAGAGAAACTCAATTTTAGCGTGATTGACAATTTAACTTTCACTCGAACATTCATCCCTGTCTTTCGTTCTATGATCGAGATTCTTCTAGTCGAAATCCTAAATAAAGAGGATAGAAATAGAATCGAAGGGTTTAGCGGGTTTGTGTTTCGGCAATACTTTCACAATATCCTACTTTATACGGCAAAAAACCTTTTACAGTTTATCGAAAACCGAGATAAAAATGCCGAAGCATTCATCAAATATTTTGCCGATGAAGTTATTATTGATGCCAACGGAAACAAAGTTCAAAAACACGCCATTACCGATTCTAAACAGCAAAAATGGAATTTCAGTGCCATCGTTTCCATCATGATGCAATACAAACAGGTAAAACTAAAGATCATCTCCCAAAGAGAAACCATACAAATTGCGGAAAATGAATTCAACGACTGCCAAAATGAAGTAACCGTCGAAAGAAATAATAAAGATGTTGTTGTCGATAAACTAGCCGATCTACAAGAGACAATTGCCGAAAATGACTCCGCAATCCTGCGGCTTAAAAATCAAACCGCCTCAACACCCGAAGAAAAAGTTTCCCTGAAATCACAAGTCAATCGACTGAATTACCATCAATCAGAGCTACTGGATCTTAAAAAAAAGACGCATAACCAGATTGAGCTGTGTAAAAACAAGATCGCCAATAAAATCAGTGAGCTCACACGACGCCAACGAAAACTGGAGTTCGAGAAAAAAGCGCTGCAAAGCTATCTGGAACAAATGGCTGCCATTTTAGAAACGTATGAAACCGTCGCAGAAGCGTTAGCGACTGTCTTAACGAAACGGTAGCTTAGGATAAACGGTTACGATAATCCTCGTAGCCGAATTCATGCACAATCTCAAGTTTTCCCTCTTTCGTCCATATCGCGAGAGAAGGGAGTTTTATCCCGTTAAACGTCGTATTTTTCACAAACGTGTAGTGGATTTGATCTTCAAAGATAATCTTATCTCCGACATTTAGCGGTTCATCGA
>DATDUY010000217.1:0-2774 GCA_035290165.1 Sulfuricurvum sp.
CCCGAATATTGAGCCGTACCTTTCTCACCACCAGTGCACGTAATCAGCTCCCTGCAACGCTTCTAAGTATCGAAGAGAGAGGATTGAACGGTGTCCTCACCCTCTCACTAACGGGGAGCCATACGATCCAGTCCATTATTACCCTCAAATCAGTTCGAAATATGGGACTGATCGTCGGATGCGATCTCTACGCCATCATCAAATCGAGTGATGTCACTGTCGTTACCACACCTCCGAAAGGCGAAGAGGCGATGAACACTCTCAAAGGGACGATCAGTCGTATCGAATCCCAAGATGATACCGACGAGATAGCCTTCGCGCTTGATTTGTTTACCGAGCTGATCGCTCTAATGAATCCGAAAGATACGAAGAAGCTATCTGAGGGGATGAATGCTTACGCCCTTATCTCACCTAGTCATATAATTATCGGGTTGTAATCTAACTTCGTCATACAAATATAAATATTTATTCAACTTTAAAATAACAAAAATCTACATATTTTGATATAATTTTAATAATAACAAAAAATAAGTTGGAGTTTCAATTCATGAAAATTAAAATATTAAGACTATTTTTTATCCTTAGTTTTATATATTCTAGTGCGAGTGAACTCTTAATAGAAAAACAACCGACAGACCCTTTCGACATATTTATCTTCGATATGTTTCAGAAACAACAAAATAAGACAATGTGTTCTGCACCAAATGACTCAATAAAAACTATTCGCACTAATCTTATAAGCTATATTCAATTCAATGGATATTCTAATTCTCTAACACCTCAAGTCATTGCAACAGCACTTTGGACTCTGTACCCATGTCCTTTTTCTCCTTTTCGTTCAGAAATACGTTCAGCTACAAAAGAAGATATTGTAGGAGGATGGGTGTTTCCTGAAGAATCTCAAAAAATTCGATTTGGATCATATTTAGCTCAAAAATCTCCACTTGGACCATTGCCAATTAAATGTGATGCAATCGGTTATTATCCAAATGGTGAATTTAGACAGATTATAGTTTCAGGACAACCAGAATGCCCTTTTAAAAAAGCAGCTGATTTAGACATTGCACGAAAAAATCCACGTGTATCCAATTGGTCATTACTTAATGATGGTCGTATCAGCATAACACGTACTGATGTTGCTAATCATATTGAGGAGTGGGATACTTTTGTAGTTGTTACACCATTTGCATTCAATGATATACAATTCAAAGCAGGTGACATAATCGCTTATTTACGTAGAGAAAATGGAAATGAAGTTGGTGCATCAACTCAATTTCGTCATTTACAGCGACTGCAATAAAAATTCGATAACCCTTTTTTATCATCCTCCTACAAACTTTAAGCCTTTTTCTCTATAATTTCGTTATATCTTACAAAACATAACGAAATTGTCTCGTTTTTCTGCGAACCGTTTTTGCAATGTTTGGTTTGTGTTTATCGTTATATCAAAACAGATACAAAGGAGTTTATATGAAGCCTTTAAAGCTTATCGTTACTTCCCTCGCGTTTGCCTCTGCCCTTGCGGCGCAAACCATCACGGTTGCCGCTGCGGCTAATCTCAAATATGCGTTAGCGGATATCGCAAAAGTATTTACGAAAGATACGGGCATTGATGTCAAAATCATCACCGGAGCCTCCGGCAAGCTGACCCAGCAGATTATGAGCGGTGCACCGTATGACGCGTTTCTCTCCGCTGATGTCGAGTATCCTGCCAAACTGGCTCAAGGCGGATACACGACAACGCCATCACAGGTGTATGCGTACGGGACACTGATTCTCTGGAGCGCTACGGGTGCCGATCTCTCCAAAGGTGTAGCCATCGTTGCCGACCCTTCGGTAAAAAAGATCGCTGTTGCCAATCCTAAAACGGCACCCTATGGTATCGAAGCGATGAATGCAATGAAGTATTACAAAGTAGCTGACGACGCCTCAGGTAAAATCATCACCGCGGAATCTATCTCCCAAGTAGGTGCCTATGTGACGACCAAAGCGGTTGATATCGGCTTTATGGCGAAATCAATCGTCCTAAGCCCAGAGATGAAAAATGTCGGCAAATGGGTCGAAGTGGATGATAAAGCGTACAACACCATCGATCAAGCGATGGTGGGGCTTAAAAACGGTACCCCTGAAAATCAGATTGCAGCGAAAAAATTCCTCCGTTTTATGACTTCACCGAAAGCGATTGCACTATTAAAAGCGAACGGGTATGGAATACCCGCTAAAAAATAAGGATTTATTATGACAAAACTGAGCTTTGCAACTATTCTTGTGTTAGGTACTGCACTGTTCGCTACGGCTGCGGATGATTTGGCAAGTGCATTTCAAGAAGGAAAACTCGACGGACGACTCCGATTCCAGTATTTTAATACCGATTGGGATACAAACGATTGGGGGACAAAACCCGACGGTGACAGCCAAGGTGCAGCTGTCGGCGGAAGTTTAATCTACAAAACAGCCCCTTTATATGGTGTCAGCGCGGGTGCAGGTTTCTACACAACCCAACCGACGGGAATGTGGACCGAGGATGACAACGGAGATACAGCAGGACATCCTAAAAATACGACTGCATCTGATCTTTTTGCACGCGGTCCGGGTGCTGCTACCGATTTCAGCGCAGGGTACAGTGTCATGGCACAGTCATACTTGCAATACACTATTGCGCAATCAAAAATTACCGGCGGTCGCTTTTTAATGACCAATCCATGGATTACCCCCAACGATACAAAGATGATCCCGATCGCTATCCAAGGGGCTCAAATCGTTTCAAATGATTT
>DATDUY010000218.1:0-2476 GCA_035290165.1 Sulfuricurvum sp.
GACGATTTCAATCATATCAAGATTTCTCAGTGGGCGGATATACTCGTCATCGCCCCCGTTACCGCCAATACTATCGCCAAACTCGCCAACGGCATCGCCGATACGATCCTCACCCAGTGCGCGTTGGCATTTCCGGGGATCAAACTCATTGCCCCATCGGCGAACACCAACATGATCCAAAATCCGATGATTCAGGCATCCAAAAAAATGCTCGCTATCGCCAATTATGAAATCATCGAAACCCAAACCAAAGAGCTGGCGTGTCAGGTCGTCGGCGAGGGTGCGATGGCGGAACCCCTTGAAATCTTTTTTGAAACAGCGAGAGTGTTGCTCAAAGATCCTTTTTGGGAAGATAGACGTGTGGTCATTACCGGTGGGGGGACGAGAGAAAAGATAGATGAAGTACGTTATATCTCTAATTTTTCTTCAGGAAAAATGGCAAAAGCGATTGCACTATCTCTCTATCTCAAAGGTGCGGATGTATGCTACATTACGACAATGGGCAACGAAGGGCTTCCTAAAAATATCTACACGATAGACGTAGACGATGCTCAGGAGATGTTAGACTACACTCAAGATGCCATTCGTATCGCCAAAAAAGGGAAAATGTCTAAACCTTCTCTCACAACGACCGAAGCGATTCAACTCATCCAAAAACGCCCTTTTTTGTTTATGGTCGCAGCGGTAGCGGATTTTACCCCTAAATTTCCACAGCAAGGGAAACTCAAAAAATCGACGCTGGGAGAGAATTGGCAGATTGAACTCACCCAAACCTCCGATATTTTAAGCACACTTGCCAAAGATCGAGAGGGTGTTACCACGATCGCTTTTAAAGCAGAAATGGATAGTGAAGAGGGGCTAAACAACGCTAAAGAGCTTTTGACGAAAAAAGAGGTTGATGCAGTCTGTTACAATCTTCTCGAAGATGCCAAAAGTTTCGGCGGGGAAGAGAACCATATTACCTTTATTAGCAAAGACAATATGGTAGATTTGGGTCGCCATAGTAAGTTTGATCTTGCTGAAAAAATCTTACAACAAGCCGCGTCTTTATGAGTAATCAACCTCGCCACATCGCGATCATCATGGACGGAAACGGTCGCTGGGCTGAGGCTCAGGGGAAAAGCCGAACCTTCGGGCATGAAAAAGGGGCGGAGATCGTACGCTCCATCACCACCTACTGCGGTGCACACCATGAGATCGATCGCCTCACCCTCTATGCGTTCAGCACCGAAAACTGGAAACGCCCCAAGATTGAAGTCGAATTTTTGATGAAACTTTTAGAGCGATATCTCAAAAGCGAACGATCAGTCTATCTGAAAGGGAATATCCGTTTTGAACCGATCGGCGATCTCTCTATCTTTTCCAAATCACTCCGCAAAGTGATCGACGAAGTCCAAAAGGCAACAGCTGAGTGTAACGGTTTAGTTCAATGTCTTGCCCTCAACTACGGCGGACGTGATGAGATCGTTCGTGCCGCCAACGCACTCAGAGAAAGTGGACACCTCACCGCAGAATCACTTGGAGCCTCACTCGACTGTCCCCACGACGTCGATCTTCTGATCCGAACAGGAGGAGATCATCGACTTTCGAATTTTCTGTTATGGCAAGCGGCATACGCAGAGTTGTTCTTTACCAAAACTCTTTGGCCGGAATTTAGCACCGATGAGCTCGAAAGTATTATCAAAAAATTTAAAACGGTCGAAAGACGCTTCGGAGGATTGAACTGATGGAACTACTATTTGTATTTATTTTTGGGGCATTAATCGGTTCTTTTTTAAATGTCGTCATTTTACGCATACCGCGTGATGAGAATGTCGCATTTCCCGCATCCCACTGTATGAGCTGCAATACTCCGTTACGTGCTTGGCATAATGTCCCTATTCTCTCATGGCTTTTTTTACGAGGCAAATGCGCTTTTTGCGGAGCAAAAATTTCCATCCAGTATCCTCTGATCGAAGTGCTCAGCGGTCTCATTTTCCTCTTTAGCGCGATGAAATTCGGGCTCACTTTTCAAGCGGCAGGAATCGCTGTGACGTTTGCTTTGCTCCTTGCCCTCTCCGCTATCGACTATCGCTACAAAATGGTACCCGACAGCCTCAACCTCGGAGCCCTTAGCGTCGCCGTTTTTAGTGTCACGTCGTTTGAGCAGTTCGGCTATAACGTCACCAATGCCCTCCTCTTTTCCGGAGGCTTTTCACTCCTTCGTTTTTACATCTCTTATATCATCAAAAAAGAGGCGATGGGGGAAGCCGACATTATGATTGCCGCGACAATAGGGGCACTGCTCGGGGTCAAGCTGGGACTTGCCGCGATTTTTCTCGGTGCAGTTTTGGCACTTCCGGCACTCCTTTTAACCCGAGATGAGAGTGATGAGTCCAAAGAACTTCCGTTTATCCCCTTTTTAGCATTAGCGTGTTGGATCGTTGTTATGTTCGATACCTACGTCAACGATTTCTTGGTGGGCATATATGGGTAA
>DATDUY010000219.1:0-2885 GCA_035290165.1 Sulfuricurvum sp.
GATTTCGTGGTTTTACCCCAATTATTCGCTTGGGATGTTGTTGGCACTCGGTTTTGTAGTCGGGTATACGACACCGCTTCTCCTTTACATCTTTGGTTCGCAAGGGAAGCTTCAGCTCTCGTTCGGGCTTGCTATTTCGTATGCCATAGGGACAGCTCTGTATACCTATCCTTTTGAAGAGAGAGGGGTTATCGCTCTAGTTTTACCCCTTGTTTCTATTGTGGCATTACGGTTTTTTCATCTCAATCGTCTGCTGCAGATTGAGTACAAAAAATTTCCGTGGCGGCTTGTTATCGTGATGATGCTCTGGATCTTTGCCGATTCAGCTCTCTTTGAAACACTGAGCCGATCGGAAGCTATGGACATTTGGAGCGACTATACGCTGCTGATTATAGCGTCTCATTTGGTAGGAGTTTATGCCGCATACCATTTTGGGGATGAACTCTTAAAACAGATTCCTGTTATTTTGGGACTGTTCATTGTGAGTTATATCTTGTATTGGCTAGAAAAACCTATCGGGCTTGCGATTGTCTATCCGATTGCAATTTCGTACTATAATGTCCTTGTATTTCATAGATTGATTCAGCTTCGCAATATTAGAGTTACTGCACTTTCGATGGTTGGAGTCGGATGGATTGCAACATCGGCTGCTAACGCTATTGCATTAGAACATCAGCTTTGGATTGCTGTGGCGGTACTAGGGATATTTTCCCTTCTTTATCCATTTTATTTTAGGAGAGTTACATGAAAAAAATAGTGAGTTTGGGTGCGGTTTTGTTGGCTGCATCAGCATTTGCCGGCAATTTGACCTTTGAATCGGGGAGCATTAAAGCACATACCGAAGTATTCGGAGACTCTTCGATTGATCCGACTGCGAAAAAAGCAACATCGCATTTGTCAATGGATGCGACTCCCGCAACGTTAAAAGGGACGATCGAGGTCTCTATGAGTGATTTAGTAAGTGATAATAAAAAACGTGATGCTAATATGCAAGAGACATTGGAATCGTCTACTTTTCCTAAAGCGGTATTTGAAGTCAAAGAGGTTGTGGCTAAAGGGGGGGACAATGTCATTCTTAAAGGGTCAATGAACCTCCACGGAGTCACGAAGCCGATGAGTTTTGAGGGGACGGTGAGTGAAGAGGCTTCCAAAGTCCGTATCAAAGTTAAAAGCAGTATGAAAATGTCCGATTTCGGGGTCACTCCGCCGAAAATGGTTTTTTTAACCGTACGTGATCAGGTCGATTTGAGTATTGATGTTTCGTTGAAGCGATAAATTTCCCCTACACGTAACGTCCGTGAATGAAACGGGTAGGAACCCGATCGGGTAAGTTTCTCAAACCACTCGATCGGTTCATCGATCGGCTCATCCGAGAGGATAAAGGTTCCGTAATGGATCGGAATTATCGTCTTGGCTCCCAAATCGTTGGCCGCTTGGAGCGCTTCGGGAGGATTGAGGTGATTGTGTTTCATAATTGCCTCAGGACGATAGGCTCCAATCGGTAAAAACGCTTCATCGATATCAAACTTCGCACCAATCTCTTTAAAATGCTCCCCCATTGCACTGTCACCGCAATGGTAGAGGGTATGATCTGCATTTTGGATGACGTATCCTCCCCATAGCGCTTTGTTCATGTCAAAATGGATACGGTTGCTCCAGTGGCGGCTAGGAACAAATGTGATAAATAGCCCTCTTACCATCACCGATTCCCACCACTCCAGCTCAAAACACCGCTCACGGGCTATTTTCCCCTTTAGATAGCGCCAAAATCCCGCAGGGGCTACAATAATTACCTCTGGATTTTGTTTGAGGAGATACTCGATTGATCCTTTGTCGTAATGATCGTAATGGGCATGGGTGATGAGGATTACATCAGCACTTAAATGCTCTTTGGGAATGGGAAGAGCGCTGTGCCGAGCGTAGAGAGGGATATTTCCCAGAACGGGGTCGATGGCTACCGTAGTATCCGAGAGTTTTAGCCAAAGGGTGGCATGTCCCAACCAAAGTGCATACTCACCTTCGGGGAGGGCCTCTTGTGGGATGATAGGAAGTTTAGAGTGATTGGCTTGCCGTTTTCGAAAAGATTTGGAGAATTGCCATTTAAGTATCGTCGTGAGTGATATTTTAGGGGAGGTGTGGTGATGCGACATAATATCCCTTTTTTCTCAATGGGTAATTGTACCTTTTGGATGATTAATCTGTTGTGCTCTTTTTTTAGACATAAATGAGTATTTTTTCTATTTTAGGGGGTCGTTTTTTTGTCGTATCTGCTATACAATTCTTCCAAATGAGATGATGAGGAAACGATGGAAAATCAAAAGAGAGAAACAGTGGATCGTTATGTGTCTTTTATGAATATTGATTGTTATAAGCATGCTACCGAGGTGATAGACGCCATTGTTGAAGTGACACAGGAGAAAAAATATAACAACCGTTTTTGGGAGGTATTTAAAGAAAAAATACCTCAAAGTTATCATAATAAACAATCCGATGAAAAAGTTCTTTATCATGTGTGTGCTTCCGTATTTTATATCGAAGAATTGTTTGAGCAGAGCAATCACACAGTAGGTCTTGAATTAATGAAAAATTGCGAGTATCAATGCTGCTAAGATATTTTAGAGATTTAAAAGGGGGATACGACTACTATTGCAGCAATTAAAATAGGAGTAGTGTATGGAGCAGTTTGCTTTTATTATAGCTTTGTTACTGATCGGTATAGGGCTTCAAAAAAGTTCCGCTCCTGAAGATTTCGCCAAAAGTCTCAATTTTTTTGTTATTTATGTCTCACTCCCCGCTACCGTATTGCTTCAGGTTCCGAAGATCCATTTGGATATGTCGGCATTAGGGGTGGTGCTTATTCCATGGCTGTTATTGCCGATTACGGC
>DATDUY010000220.1:0-7992 GCA_035290165.1 Sulfuricurvum sp.
CAACCCTGATATCCACCGTGTCACAACCGCACAGGAGATTTTACGTGATACAGACGGGAGCGTAGATATCTTTGTTGCCGCCGTCGGTACGGGAGGGACACTGACCGGAACAGGAGAAGCCCTACGAATCGCGCTCCCTAATGTCCAAATCATCGCGGTGGAACCCAAAGATTCTCCGGTCCTCTCCGGGGGAAAAGCGGGACCTCATAAGATACAGGGGATCGGTGCAGGATTCATCCCTGATGTTCTCAATACAACCCTTTACAATGAAGTCATTACCGTCAGTAACGAAGAGGCGATTGCCGCGTCCAAAGCACTCGCTAAAACCGAAGGGCTGCTCGTCGGAATCTCAGCAGGGGCAAATGTCCATGCCGCTTCACTTATCGCTGCACGTCCTGAAAATAGAGGCAAAACGATCGTCACGATTCTTTGCGATACGGCTGAACGCTATCTCAGCACACCATTGTTCGAAGCGTAAATGCTCTTAGAAACATTGCGATGCGAGGAGGGAAAGGCACTGCATCTCTCCTACCATCAGGAGCGTCTCGACGACTCACTTCATACGCTTAATATTAAAAAAACGTATGATTTGTCTGCACTCATTTTTCCCCCTAAACTCGGAACGTATCGCTGTCGTTTTCTCTATGATGCGTCAGGGTATACTGTCGAGTTTCACCCCTATACTCCCAAAAAAATAACCTCACTCAAACTCCTCACATGTAATACACTCGAATATCCCCTCAAATATGCCGATCGAGGAGCACTCAACCTTTTGTTTGAACAGCGCGAAACGTGTGATGATGTTCTCATCGTCAAAAATGGGTTTCTCACCGACACCACCATTGCCAATATTGCCCTGTGCATTGATGGGCAATGGCTTACCCCCGAATCTCCGTTATTAGAGGGGACAACACGTGCAAGAATGCTCGATGAGAAATTTCTCACCCCCGCCCCTTTGACCCCTGAAGATATTGCCCGTGCAAGCAAGGTAGCCCTTATGAATGCGATGATAGGGTTCATTGAAGTCGAAAATGGTATAATTTCCTAAAAACAGGTTTGTCGTAATGTTATTTGATATTATTAAAAGCTCTTCATTCGCACGATTGATGGAAAACCATATCCGTGACATGCTCATTTATCTTTTTGAAAACGACCAGAATTTCGGTATCTTATGCAAAATTGACCATGTTAGCTTTGATCCACCGCTCCCCAAACATCTTAACGATGAATTTCGGGCAATGACCCTCTTCTTTCTAGCGGGCTACACCTTTGAGAGTGCCCGAATCGATAACGATATCTTGATTTTTGAAGCAGGTTTCGGACATGAAAACGTAGGGAGCTTTGTCTCTGTACCGTTGCTGTCGATTGTTCAAATTATTATCGATGACACACCGGCATTTGTCAACTTAGCACTGCCGCAGGAACAGCATCCTATCATCAACATTGAAAAACATGAAGGGGTTCAGAATTCGATGAGCGCCCTGCTCGCGAATCCCGAAAATCAGAAGTTTTTGAAGAAAAAATAAAGGGTGAAGTTTATAACTTCAACCCTAATAAATAGGTAACGACATTGTCGATAAACGCATCGTGTTTACGCTCTTTGCTGTAAGCGATGTAAAATTTACGTTTGATTTTGTAATTTTT
This sequence comes from Sulfuricurvum sp., assembly GCA_035290165.1. Lineage (GTDB taxonomy): Bacteria > Campylobacterota > Campylobacteria > Campylobacterales > Sulfurimonadaceae > Sulfuricurvum. The sequence continues at coordinate 1,645 of DATDUY010000220.1, forward strand.
AATCCGCGCTTCGAACAATTTCCCCTCTTCCACCTCATCGCTGATAACGTGGCGAGAGATAACCGATACGACCGGACGATCAGCATCTTTCGGTGAACGCATCAATGTCTCTTTGATTGCCGTCGAGCTGGCAACCACACCGATGACACTAAAACTTGAACACTCAACGCCAATCTCTTCAAATACTTCAGAAGTAAGACGACGGGTATGGGAGTTCTCATCACGACAAATCCAGTCGAATTTATACAAATCTTCTTTACGAAGCTGTTTAGGAATCGGCTGATTCGAGAATACTACCAACTCATCCTCTTCCCATTCGCGGTAAATCAACCCGTCTTTAAAGACCGGTGATTCAATAAGGGCAATATCGATCTTCTTGTCCAACAATTGATCAATGATCTCTTCAGAAAATGCAACACGAATATGGACTTCATTATTGATCTTCTCTTTGAGCTGACCGATATACGAAGGGAGCACATAGTTCCCGATAGCATAGGACGCACCGACGATGAACGTAAACTCTTTATTAATAATTTTAAGAAGTTCTTTCTCACTCGACTGAACCGCTTTTTCAAGCTTTGTCGCGATGCGGAAAAGATCTTCTCCCTCTTTCGTGAGCTTAATCCCGTTCTTTTTACGTTCAACAACACGTGTATCAAGGTAGTCCTCGATAAATTTGATCTGTTGTGTAACCGCAGGCTGAGATATACCGAGTTTGGCCGATGCTTTGGAAAAACTTTTTTCCCGAACCACCGTTAAAAACGTCATAAGTTTAGCAAAATCTTTTAACATAATAATTCCTATAAGCTGAATGAATGCAGTATTATAACTCATTATTATAACCAATGCAAGAGTTTAAATATGATTTTTACCTCTCCATGCCTAAGGAATTTAAAAAATAGAAAAGTTGGGCTATAATAATTTAACTATTAATACAAGCAAGGCAATAACGGTATGGATGAAATTCTCTCAAACCTCAATGAAGCGCAGCGCAGTGCGGTGGAGCGAATTGACGGTCCTTTGCTCATTTTGGCAGGTGCGGGAAGCGGAAAAACCAAAACTATCACCACCCGTCTCGCCTATCTTCTCGATCACGTAGGGATACCCGCAGGCAATACCCTTACCCTCACCTTTACCAATAAAGCGGCCAAAGAGATGCGTGAGCGGGCAATGGGGTTGATCTCTCAAAACTCTTTTCCTCCGCTGTTGTGTACGTTTCATAAATTCGGTTTGCTCTTTTTAAAATTTCATATCCATTTGCTGGGGCGTGCCAATAATTTCGTTGTCATTGATACCGATGATAAAAAGAAAATTATCAAAAAGATCAATGCCGATCTCCCCACCGCATTAATCGCCAGCGAAATTTCCCGCTATAAAAACTCCCTTATCGACCCTGCCGAAGCCTATGCTCAAGCCGAACTCACCAACTACAAACATATCGCAAAAATCTATGAAGAGTACGAAGCGTATCTCCTCAAAAACAATCTCGTCGATTTTGATGATTTGCTCTGTCTCACCTTTAAATTGCTCGATGAAAATCCCGATCTTTGTGCCCAAACCTCTGAAAAATACCGATACATTATGATCGATGAGTATCAAGATACCAACGAACTCCAGCTCAGACTCCTTCAAAAACTCTGCACAACCCACAACAACCTCTGCGTCGTCGGAGATGATGATCAGAGTATCTACGGATGGCGCGGTGCCCATGTGCGCAATATCCTCGAATTCGACCAAGATTTTACCGATGCTATGGTAGTCAAGCTGGAACACAACTACCGCTCTACCCAACCGATTCTCACGGTAGCCAATGCCCTGATAGAACATAACCGTTCCCGCTTGGGAAAAACCCTCCTTGCGACCAAAGAGGGGGGGGATGACGTCCAGACGATCACCTCAAACGACGAAAGCGAAGAGTCCAAAAAAATTGCAAAGACGATAAAAGAACTTATTTCTGGAGGAGTCCGTCCGAATGAAATCGCCGTCCTCTACCGTATCAATGCCCTCAGCCGATCTCTTGAAGAGGGGCTGAACCGTGCCGGTGTTGCCTATAAGCTCGTCGGCGGTTTGCGATTCTATGATCGAGCCGAGGTCAAAGATCTCATCAGCTATCTACGGGTTATCACCAATGTCCATGATAATTTTTCCCTCAAACGGATTATTAATAAACCCAAGCGGGGTCTTGGAAAAGCGACGATTGATAAAATCGAGCTCTCCTCCATCGAAGCGAGTAAATCGATGTTTGAGTTTATCTCTACCCTCAATGAGAGTGAACTTGAAACTCTGGTACGGAAAAAAAGTGCAGGAGAATTACGCGATTTTGTCGCGGAGATTCTCGAACTTCGCCGTGTTTCGGAGGAGGCTATTTACCGTTTTATCGACTTGCTAGAAGAGCGTTTCAAAATCAAAGAGACCCTCAAAGGGCTTCCCGATGAAGCGGAGAAAATTGCCAATATCGATGAGTTTTACGGTCTCTTTCGCGATTATGTCAAACAAAATCCCGAGGCGACACTGCCGGAATTTCTCAATGATATTACACTGCAAAGCGAACAAGATCAGGTGGAGGGGGAAAGTATCTACATCATGAGTATCCACGCTTCCAAAGGGTTAGAGTTCGAGCACCTTTTCGTTATCGGTCTCGAAGAGGGATTTTTACCACTCATTGGTGATGGCAGCGATCTTGAAGAGGAGAGACGTCTGGGGTATGTCGCTATCACGAGAGCCAAAAGCAACCTTACCCTCTCTAACGTCAACAGCCGTTTCTATAAAGGACGGCGTACCGAACTCCAAAAAAGCCGTTTTATCAACGAAGCGGGCTTGTGCGAAGGCTCTTTGATTTTGGAGAAAAATACCTCCTATAAAAAAGGGGATTTGGTTCGCCATAAAATCTTTGGAGCAGGACGGGTCGAAGGGGTGAGTAAAGCGGGACGCGAATTTAAACTCAGCATCAATTTCGGCGGCAATAAACGGGACATTCTCGCCTCTTTTGTAGAAAAGCTCTAATCCCTATGAATCGCCTTTTCGTTGCGTACAAACCCTCCGGTATTAGTTCTAACCAGCTCTTAGGTCAGCTCAAACGCCGCTATAAAGTAAAAAAAGCGGGGTATTCAGGGACTCTCGATCCGTTTGCCAAAGGTGTACTCATCATTGCATTCGGCAACCACGGACGGTTATTTCGTTTTCTCAACAAAACACCCAAACGCTACCGCGCTACTCTTTGGCTGGGTGCCTACTCCCCGACACTCGACATCGAAAAAATTGAAACCATAGACGAGACACAACCTGTCGCGCCAGAGCAACTGCAATCCATCCTCCACTCACTGCAAGGGGAACTCACCTATCTCCCCCCCAAATACAGCGCAAAACGAATCGATGGGCGCAGAGCGTATGAATTTGCCCGAGAGGGGAAAGATGTCGATTTGCGAGAGATCACTTCTACTATCTATGATCTCACGCTTTGTCATTACTGCCATCCCTTTGTGACGTTTGAAGCTACGGTGTCCGAGGGGAGCTATATCCGCTCTCTGGGAGAGATGATCGCCGCGCGGTTGGGTGTCAACGGAGCACTCAGCGCATTAGAGAGGCTCAATGAAGGGCAATTCGTCTATGAAAATGAGAGAGAACTTGACATTAAAACCTCTCTTGCCCTCCCGAAAAATCGCTATAATGGCACATTACAAACGATTCTCTTAGGACAACCTCTACTGCGCGAAGATTTCGATCTCCAAGATGAGGGAACCTACTGGATCGACAACGGCGATACGATCTCGATACTAGAGATCACCCCAGAGGGTGTCCGTTATATTCTCAATAAGGTTGAAGCATGCTGATTCTCTCCAGAAGAGCCGAAGAATCAATCATTATCGCCGATACGATCACAATCAAAGTGGTATCCATCGAAAAAGGGGTTGTAAAACTCGGGATTGATGCACCCCATAATATTCGAGTCCTTCGAAGTGAATTGGTTCGTGCCGTCGAAGATTCAAACAAAGAGGCATCACGCGACCATGATACATCGCTCCTCCAACAACTCGCTCAAAAATTAAAATTATGATCCGATATCGCGCCTACGCCAAAGTCAATATTTTTCTCAAAATCACCGGGGTTCGGGGAGAGTATCATACCTTGAGCTCCCGTTTTATGAGAGTAAACGATCTTTTTGATACCCTCTGGTTTGAGTCTAAATCTACCCCTGAGTTTGAGATACGGGGAAATTTCGACTGTGAAGTCCACTCCAACACCATCTATAAAGCGTACAAACATCTCCTCGCCGCTACCCGCTCCGACAACCTTTCACTCTTTTTTGAAAACCATGCCGTATGCGTCGAAAAAAATATCCCCTCTTTTGCAGGTCTGGGGGGGGGAAGTTCCGATGCAGCCACTTTTTTACGGATGTGCAACGACGAGTTGGATCTAGGATTAAGCGTTGAAGAGCTTGCTGAAATTGGCTCTAACGTCGGTGCGGATGTCCCCTTTTTCGTTTATGGCTATGATTCAGCCAATGTAAGCGGTATCGGAGAGATTGTCGAGCGTTTTGATGAACCGTTGCTCGATTTTGAAATCACTACCCCCTCCCTTCAAATCAGTACCCCTGCGGTCTACCGTTACTACCGTGAGCATCGCTATGCTCCCATCACAGCCGAAGAATCAGCACGACTCGAAGCAACCTCCTCAACAGAGATATTAGCCACCGTTAACTCAAAAGAGGCGAATGATCTTTACAGTGCCGCCTTAGGATGCTATCCCGAACTCCATGAAAAAGAGGGATGGTTTTTCTCCGGCAGCGGAAGCAGTTTTTTTAGAATCAAAGGAGCCGTCTAATGGGCGAAAATATAGCCACCAATAAAAAAGCTTTTTTTGACTACTACATCGAAGAAAAATTCGAAGCGGGTTTAGTCCTCAAAGGCTCAGAAGTCAAAGCACTCCGCGCAGCACGGGTCAATCTCAAAGACGGCTTTATCAAAATCGTCAGAGGCGAAGCGTTTGTCTTTAACGTCCATATCGGCGTACTCGATACAACGCACCATTTTTACTCCCATGAAGAGAGAGGAAGCCGTAAACTTCTCCTCCACAAAAAACAGATTGACAAGATGTTTAAAGCGGTCGAGAAAGAGGGATTTACCCTTGTACCTCTCAGCATCTATTTCAACGATAAAAACCTTGCTAAAATGCAAGTTGCTATTGTTAAAGGGAAAAAGCTCTATGACAAACGTGACGATCTCAAAGAAAAAAGTCTCAAACGGGATATGGAAAGAGCCCTCAAAGGAGAATAACAGATGATACAGCTTCATGAACTTCATCTCAAAGACCTCCAAAATCCTATCCATCCCTCTTTATACGAAGTGTATGGCGAATATCAAATCTTAATTCTCAGGCTTCCTGAACTCTGGGAAGGGAAAGCCAATATTTTAGCCTTGCGTTCAAATGAGTTTTGGAAGACCAAAGGGAGATTTTTTTCCTATCCCTTTGTTATTGTCCAAGATGAGATCTTCTATTATGATAGAAAACAGGGAGAACTGACTCGTTTTGAGAATGGGTTCAAAGACCTTTATCTTTTTCTGGACGAAAAAATCGATGCCTATATGGAAGATATCGAAATTGCGCACGATAAAATCGCTTTTATCGAAGAAAGTCTCTATAAAAAGCAATCTTTCAACCCGATGGAGCGATGGCATATCCTCAAAAAAGAGCTCTCTCGCACCGAACGTGTCATCATTAAGGCGGTGGATATTTTCGAGCGCTTCGTCACTAAGCACAACTTTTCAGAAACCGATCTACTGAATGAATTCAATGACTTGCAAGAACATCTGGAACGCTCACTCCGTTCGACCATTGCTGCCAATACACAGCTCGATGATATCTACCGCTATCATAATATCCAGACCAATGATCGCCTCAACCGCAGTATTTATCTTCTCACGATTGTCTCTGTCATCTTTTTACCCCTTAATCTCGTTGTAGGATTTTTCGGGATGAATACCGGGGGATTGCCATTTCAACACACCTACGGAACCCTAGACGCTTTTATATCCATGATTGTTTTTGCGGCTTTATTAACAGCTGCGGTAGTTTGGAAAATTAAAAAGTATTAGAGAGAAGTTCGATACGATTGGGAAAAATAAGAGGAGAAGAGGTGCCGCATAAAAGCGGCAGAAGAATTATTTGCGACGAATTTCTTTAATACGTGCTGCTTTACCGGCAAGGTCACGAAGGTAGAACAATTTCGCACGACGTACACGACCACGGCGAAGAACTTCGATTTTCTCTAGGCTATCGCTGTAGATTGGGAATACACGCTCGATACCGATACCGTTAGCGCCGATTTTACGTACTGTGATAGTACGGCCA
>DATDUY010000221.1:0-3036 GCA_035290165.1 Sulfuricurvum sp.
CGAAGCGATTACAGAAGTAGGACTGATGTTTCCTCTCGATACGTTTACCGTCAATCTTTTAAGTGAAAGCGGACGCCGTTACCTTAAATGTGAAATAAACCTCGAAATCGAAGGTGAAGAGCTCTCTCCGGAACTTGAGACGAAAAAACCGATATTCCGCGATATTATTATCCGAATTTTGAGTTCTAAATCATTAGAAGAGATCTCTACCATCAAAGGGAAAGAGAAATTGAAAGAGCAAATCGTCAATGATTTGAATATGCGTCTCAAAGACGGTAAAGTTAAAAACGTCTACTTTACTGATTTCGTGGTGCAATGATCGGCATCGACCTCATTAAACTCGATCGGATGAAACGCTTCTTGGAGCGTTTCGGAGATCGGGGACTTCGTAAATTTTTATCTGAAAATGAAATTCTTTTAATTAAAACCTACCGCAATGCCGCAGGTTTCTGGGCGGCCAAAGAGGCATGTGCTAAAGCTTTGGGATGCGGTATAGGGCACGAATGCGGATTTCATGACATCCTCCTCTCCAAAACATCAAAAGGTGCACCACGCATCGATCTCTCAGTCCATGTCAAAGAAGCATTTGGTATCCAAAGCCTCAGCATCTCGATCACCCATGACGGAGAGTATGCGATTGCCGTCGTTGCACTCGAATCCAATATCTTAAGGTAATCCCTATGCAAGAACTCCTAAGCATTCAAAAATATGCATCCAAACACCATATCAGTACATTTAATGTCATTAAAAAAACGATGAGCGGAGAGTTGCCCACCGTGGTCAAAGAAGAAAACGGTAAAGAGGTAACCTATATCGTTATGAACGCGTCGTCGTCTCAGCCTCAACGTGAAGCAAGTAATGTTAATAGCGAAGAATTTGAAATCGATTATAAAAAAGAGTATGAAGCACTTCACAAAGAGTATCTAATCCTCAAAACAAAATACCAAAAGATGATTGAAATGTTGGAAGGGTAAAATTTACCCTCCCCCGACGAAATCGAGCAATTCAATCGTATCACCCTCTTTTAAAACCGCACTTCCCCATACATCTTGTTTCACGATCTCCATATTAAGGGCTGATGCCATAACACGCTCTTCTACCCCCAACGAGCGGATCAGATCGAGCATCGTCGTTCCCTCATTCACTTCTCTCAATTCACCGTTAACTTTGATCTGCATGCTCACTCCTACATCGACATTTTAATAAGTTGCGCAATGGCAAAATTTTTCTTTGCTACCGCAAAATCGTATGGCGTAGCTCCGTCGTTATTTTTTACATTTGGGTTTGCTTTAGCTTTGAGTAAAAAATCAACGACTTTTTCATTTCCGCTAAATGCCGCTTGGTGCAACGGGGTAATCCCCTCGTTATTAGCGAGATTGACATCAGCCCCTTCTAGGACGACGAACGTTGTCAACTCCAAGTTTTTCTTCTTGATTGCCAAGATCAACGGTGTATTTCCGTTTAAATCTTGAAAATTAATGTCGGCTCCGTGTTTAAGCAAATATTTTGCCATGGTTATATCGCCGAGCTTTATGGCAACATGGAGCGCACTTAAACCTGCTTTGTTAGCATCATCAATCTTCACACCGGAAATGATAATAGTTTCAACTTTATGGATATCTCCCTCATAAACAGCATCATGCAATTCCCCTCCATACAATGAAAAAGTAACCATCAGCATTATGAAATATTTCATCCTCTATCCTTGGGTAAAGCGTATCATCTTAAAGCGCTCCCCCATCAACGATGGGGTGATTAATATTTTTACTTTTTCGAGTTCTTGGGTGTAAATTTCATCCCCGGCATATTCTTTGAGCATTGCCAGCAGATCTAAAATCCCCATCTCGACCAATGCCACTAACTGGGTTGCGTACTGCGCGCACACGATCCCCTGCGTTTCATATGCCTCTTTGACGTGGGTAAAGTTGACATCATAGGTGATATCGCTTTTTCCGAACGCAACGGATCGGTTGAGTGCCTCATCAAAGAGAGGAAACGTCTGATGCTCTTGATAGACACGGATCGAAAAATCGCTTCGTGCAGAGAGCTCACCGTAATCAAAGCTCATAAACTCAAACCGCGTGGAGGCACCGTTCATTGCTTTAGCAAACGATTCATATCCTAGTGCGATTTCACCGCGATCTTGCTTATATTTTTCAGCCAATGCAGAGATTTTAGGATCATCAATATCAAAGACGATCTCATGATTCTCAACCCGTCCGACTTTCCCCTTATAAAAAAGCTCACACGAAAAGGCGTCAAAAATTTCATTGGCGATAAAAAAAGCCGATTGCTCATTCAGCTCGGATAAATCGCTGTAGTGTTCTAGAGTAACCGCATTGCCGAACGATTCGTCAAAGTACGATTGCTGAGCGTTGCGGAGATTCTCAAACCTCTCGACGATACCGAACCTGAGCGTCTGCAACAACTGCGGGCGGAGAGTATGGAGAAACTCAATGATATCGGCAAGGAGATAGCCGTGATGGGCTCCAATCTCACAGATGAACGAATCGGTTCGCAAAAAACCCTCATCTATACGTCTGATGATATGATTGGCAATCGTTCCGCCAAAAAACTTCGACGTACTTACCGCCGTATAAAAGTCCCCTTTCTTGCCGATAGGACGATATACAGAGTAATATCCCTCGGCTCCATAGAGCCAATCGTTCATATAATTACTAAAACGCACATGCTGCCTTAGAGGGATGCCATCGCTTTTTCAAGACGCACAAACCCCTCATCAATCTCACCCTTGGTAATCGTAAGCGGCGGAAGAAAACGAAGCGTATTGCGCCCTGCTTTGAGGACGATCACGCCCGCTTCGCGTGCAGCGTTTATGATTTTACCCAAGGTATCCGCATCAACCACGCGCAGTCCTCGCATCATTCCCAACCCGACATGCTCTAAAAAAATCGCCGGGTGAGCACTTGCAAACTTTGCCAATGACGTTTCAAAATAGAGAAGATGTTCATCCAGCTCGCCGCTCTCTTTGAGTTCTTCAAGAATATCGAGGACACTATTTGCTGCCGCCGTCGA
>DATDUY010000222.1:0-6469 GCA_035290165.1 Sulfuricurvum sp.
CCCTGCGTGAAGAGGATCTTAATGCGCTTGATGCACTCCTCCTCTCCAACTGGTCGCGTAACAACCCTATCGATATTATCGGTGATGCACGGAGCGAGCGATTTGAGGCCGCACTGCGATGTGTCGATGCGATGAGCGGAGTCGATTTGATCTATCTTCTCATCACCCCGCAGATGATGACCGATACACTGGATATTGTCCGCCTTTTGGATCAACCGTGGAATAAGCCCGTTTTTCCTATCCTTTTAGGGGGTGCTATGATGAGCGAAGCACTCCTCTTTTTGCGCGGACACTCTAAGCCGTGTTTCACCACATTACACGAGGCGGGAGCGTTTTTGTAAAGTTTTGGCTTGGGGTTTTGATTAATAAGAAATGTACAATTTTTTTTAACATTCCCATAAGATTGTAATTGCTAGAATGTGCCAAGGATTATGCTGGTTATAGTTCGATTTTTTCACGGAGTACAATGTGACACAAATTTATGTCGGGAATATTCCCTACGGCAAAGACGAAAATGATCTTAAAGATCTTTTCGGACAATACGGTGAAGTTAGCTCAGTTAAGTTCGTAAATGATAAAGAAACAGGCCGTTTTCGCGGTTTCGGTTTCGTAGAAATGGCGAACCAAGATGAAGCTAACAAAGCGATCACTGCTCTTGAAGGTAACGATTTCGGCGGACGTACACTTCGTGTTAACGAAGCTCGTCCACGTGCTCCACGCCCTCCACGCGATCGCTGGTAATCACAAATCATGAAGCCCTAAGGGGCTTTCATGCCTCTTTTGTTTTCCCCTTTTTACCCTCTCAAAAATTTTATACTTAAAGACGTACCATGACGTATACTCTTACTGAACCCTATATCGAACTCCATAAACTGATCAAACTTTTAGACCTTGTCGATACCGGCGGACAAGCCAAAGTATTAATCGAAAATGCTCACGTATTCCGTAACGGTGAAATCGAAACGCGTAAACGGGCAAAAATCACCAAAGGGGAAAAAATAACGATCGGCGATGTCGTTATCGAAGTGAACTAAGTCATTGTTTATTAATGAAGTTTTCACTATAATTCGTGATCTTATTAACGGCTCTACACGAGGTTCAAAAAACGTATGAAAAATACAAAAATGATGGTTGTCGGTTTCGTCAGTGCTGTAGCGGTTAGTATCGCCCTTTCAACATCGCTGTTGGCAAAAAGCAACACTGCCGCTCCTGCCGAAGCCTCTGTAGAAGCCTCGCGTCTCCAATCGCTCGCTAAATTTACCAAAGTTTTGGGAATTGTTGAACAGTACAATGTAGACGGTCTTACCATCGATCAACTTATCGATAAATCGCTGCAGGGGATGCTCTCCAACCTTGATGCCCATTCCACCTATATGGATAAAAAAAGCTACGACAATCTCAAAACCCAAACCGACGGTGAATTCGGCGGACTGGGAATTACAGTCGGAATGCGTGATAATGCCCTCACCGTTATTGCCCCGATAGAGGGTACTCCTGCGGATAAAGCGGGTGTCAAAGCAGGCGATATCATCCTCAAAATTAACGACAAATCAACCCTCAGCATGACGATCGATGATGCCGTCAGTTTAATGCGCGGAACTCCTAAAACTCCGATTGATATTACGATTGTTCGCAAAGGCTCAGCTGATCCGATCAAATTCCATATCATCCGCGACATCATCACCGTTGAATCAGTTTACACTCGAACTATCGGAAAAGATGTTCTCTATATCCGTGTCACAAGTTTTGATAAAAAAGTGGCAAGCGATGTCAAAAAAGCGATTAAAAAACATGCCTCAAAAACGAAAGGGATCATTTTAGATCTCCGCAACAATCCGGGTGGACTTTTGGATCAAGCGGTTGAACTCACAGACCTGTTCGTAAGTGAAGGGGTTATCGTTTCCCAAAAAGGGCGTAATAAAGCCGATGATATCACCTACAGTGCTACCAAAAGCACTACCGTTACCGATCTTCCTCTCGTTGTTTTGGTAAACGAAGGCTCAGCCAGTGCATCAGAGATCGTCAGCGGTGCTCTTCAAGATTTGAAACGTGCCGTTATCGTCGGAGAAAAAACATTCGGTAAAGGCTCGGTACAAGTCGTTATGCCGATTACCGAAACGGAAGGGATCAAACTTACCGTTGCCCGCTATTATCTCCCAAGCGGACGTACGATCCAAGCCGTCGGTGTCGCACCCGATATCGAAGTGATCGCCGGCGAAGTCAAAAATCACGACAAAACGTTTAACATCAAAGAAGCCGATCTCAAAAAACACCTCGAATCCGAACTCGAAAAAAATGACGGAATGATTGATGTAACCGAAGTCAATGCTACCAACAAAACGATTATTACCCCAGAGCAAATGAATAAAGATATTCAGCTCAAAGAGGGTGTCGATATTATCAAAGCTCTAATCATAGTCAAAGGAAAATAACCATGGAAAAACGCGATCTCATCTACGAAGGAAAGGCTAAACGCCTCTTTAGCACCGACGATGCCAACTTAGTCATTGCCGAATTTAAGGATGATCTGACCGCATTCAACGGAGCTAAAAAAGATAACGAATCGGGTAAAGGGGCGTTGAATAACAAGATTTCAACCGAATTGTTTAAAATGCTCGCTTCGCGCGGTGTAGAGTCTCATTTTGTTGAGATGTTGGACGATACCCACATGCTCTGCAAAAAAGTGGACATTATCCTCATCGAAGTGATCGTCCGCAATATCGCAACCGGAAGCCTCAGCAAGAACCTCGGAATCGCTGATGGAACCGTACTCCCGTTTACGTTGGTCGAATTCGATTATAAAAACGATGCCCTCGGCGATCCGAAACTCAATGATCAGCACTGCATGATTTTAGAGCTTGTTAAAAATGAAGCGGAACTCGATCAACTGCGTGCTATGGCACGTGAAGTCAATAGTATCTTGCGCCCGTATTTCCACGATAAAGGGCTTAATCTGGTCGATTTCAAACTTGAATTCGGTCGTGATGCAGCGGGGAAAATCATCCTAGCCGATGAGATCAGCCCCGACAACTGCCGTTTTTGGGATTTAGCGACGGGTGAAAAAATGGATAAAGACCGTTTCCGTCAAGGTCTTGGCGGACTCAAAATCGCCTATGAAGAAGTATTAAACAGAATATTGGGGTAATGTATGAAAGCAATCGTAAATGTATTTTTGAAAAACGGAGTTCTTGACTCTCAGGGTAAAGCGGTACAACATGCACTATCGGGTCATGGATTTGAAAGTGTACGCGATGTCCGTGTCGGTAAACAAATCATTATTGAGATGAATGAGTCTGATGCAACTGTTGCCAAAGAGAAAGTAGCCCATATGTGTGAAGAGCTTCTTGCCAATACGGTTATCGAAGATTATGAAATCGAGATCCAAGCATGAAAGTCGGCATCATCCAATTTCCGGGGACAAACTGTGAGTACGATACCCAGCATGCGTTTGCCGCATTAGGGTGTGAAACACAAATTCTTTGGCACAAAGAAGATGCTATCCCCGCCGACATGGATTTAGTAGTAGCCGCAGGGGGATTCAGCTACGGCGATTATCTCCGCAGCGGCGCGATCGCAAAAATGTCTCCGATTATGAAAGCACTTAAAGTGTATGCCGCCAACGGCGGAAAAGTGTTAGGCATCTGCAACGGTTTTCAAGTCTTGACCGAAACCGGGCTTCTTCCGGGTGCATTGAAACGTAATGAAGGGCTCCACTTTATCTCACGTCACCATCATCTCAAAGTAATCAATAACGATAACGATTTCCTCCGTTATTGTACGGTAGATCAGGTAGTCAATATCCCGATTGCGCACCATGACGGAAACTTTTATATCGATGAAGCCGGGTTGAGCGAGCTATATGCTAACAATCAGGTTCTCTTGAAATATACCGATGCTTCAGGAAATATCGACAATCCTAACGGATCAGTTGACTCAATAGCCGGTATTTGCAACAAAACTAAAAATGTCTTTGGTCTTATGCCCCATCCGGAACGTGCGATGGAAGCTCTTTTAGGTTCTGATGACGGTCGGGCTATGCTCGAAGGGTTCATAAACGCTTGAAAACAGTAGCATTTTTCTTTCTATTTTTAACACAACTTCTCTATTCTGAGCCTTCCGTTCTAACCGGACAAGAGCCCGCAGCAACGGAAGGCGAAACACCGACAACGACAGAGAACACTTCTGAGATAGATACCCTTTTTTCCGGGATATCTTCATCCGGACTCACACTCGAATTTACCAATCTCCCCGAACACCCTTATGTCGGTGAAATCATCGCCCTCAATGTCAAACTCACACCTGTCGATGTAGCATCCGGAAATATCGAATATACCCTTCAAAATGAAGAGGGGATACGGATTTTTAGCGATACTCCCCGCCGAAGTGTCAAAGATGACGGCGTTTATGATACCTTTTATTTTTTAGTTCAGTCTTCATCCATCCGCTTCCCCGATGTTACCGCAACACTAACCTCAAGCGGTGCTACATCGGAAACATTAACCGGTACTACTCTAAGTGCTACAACCCTGAGCCCGCCTTCCGGTTATGCTAATGTTCTTGCCGAAAAATTTGAAATCATTAACTACAAAACGACCCCGTATAACAATGAGAGCAATGTTCTCATATTCACGGCTAAAGCTTCTCGATGTAACATCAGCGACTTTACTATTCCCAATGCGATAAAACAAGGGTTTGAGTCCAAGCTCTCCAATGTCGGTGAATCGCAAATGACCTATTATGTGATTATCCCCAATACGGACCAAAACCTCAATTTCTCTTTTTTCAATCTCAAAAAACAACGCTATGAGTCGTTAACGATTCCGATCGTCGTGGATGATGATACCGTCTCAACCGGACAAAGTGATCTTTCACCGACCGATGCGCGTCATACAGAACTTAAAGTGGGTGCTGCCGCAGTTACCGTCTTTATTTTATTTGCCCTTTTTTACTGGAGACGGGAAAAATGGTATTTGTATCTTTCCGCTGTTCCGATGTTCTACATCGTCTTTGCGCTGCTGCCGAACCAAAATATCTGTGTTAAAAAAGATGCCCCTATCTATTTACTGCCGATAAAAAACGGAACTATTTTTGAAATGACTCTTCAAGAAGAACATTTAGAAGCGGAAAAAGAGGTAGGTGAGTTCGTTAAAGTACATCTTAGTGACGATAAAGTCGGATGGGTTAATCAACGTGATCTTTGCTCGAATTAAGTGGCTCTATGCGGTAATCGTCATCTTCAGCGGGATGACACTGATGATCGCAACTTTTTACCTTCTTCCAAAACCTTATGCCGTTAAATTTTCGGCATGGTTTATCCGCCTTCTTGTCTTTGTCCCCGTTCGTGTAAAAGGGATTCCCGATCCGGACGCCCAAATGTATTTAATCAACCATCAAAGCGACATTGACATCGGTATTATGGAGACGATTAGTACCAAAGATTTGGCATGGGTCGCTAAAAAAGAGCTGTTCAATGTCCCGTTTTTCGGTTTGGTTGTTCGTCTTCCCAAAGACATCGCATTGGAGCGAGAGTCTAAAACCGCGCTTGTCAAACTGATCAAAGAGTGCAAAGACCGCCTCGATCATGGCCGTGTTATCACTATTTTCCCCGAAGGTACCCGTACCGAAACCGGCAAAATGAAGCCTTTTAAAGCGGGCGCAAAAATGGTTGCCGACAAGTATAGCCTCAAAGTACAGCCCGTCGTGTTAATCGCAACAGCATGGCATTTCAGCAACAAACGGAAAGATTTTAACCCCGGTACGATTACCGCGATCTATCTGGAGTCTTTTATCGCCGATAAAAGCAACCCCGAGTGGCTCAACGAAACCCAAATCCAAATGCAAAAGGTGTATGATGATGAGTTGGCAAACCATCCTCGCTATCGGTAGCGGCGCCTTTTTAGGTGCGGTTCTTCGTGCTTATTTGAACGGTGTGGTCAACCATCACTTTCCCCACTCGCTCCCTTTTGGAACACTCTCCGTCAATCTGCTGGGAAGGTTCATTATCGGTGCACTCTTTGCCTATTTCAGCTATAAAACCCTCTTTAGTGTACAGGCTAAATCATTCCTGACAACGGGCTTTTTAGGGGGACTTACCACCTATTCGACCTTTGCAATGGAGACATTCTTTTTGCTCAGCGGAGGACATTTACTGATGGCAGCGGCCAATATGGCGCTCAATACCTTCGGTACGGTGGCAATGGCAGCTTCAGGTTATTATCTCTTCAAACATACGTTATCGTAACGTCACAATCTCATCGGCACACCAGCGTGCCAGATCGTGATCGTGAGTAATCAGCAAAACACCCATCCCCTCGCTGTGCTTTACAATCAGTTTCATAATGTCAAGCTGATTAAGATTATCGAGTGCCGAAGTCGGCTCATCCAAAAGGAGCAGTTTCGGCTTCATCAGCAGCGCCCGCAAAATGGAACATCGTTGCAGCTGTCCGCCGGAGAGTTGATGCGGTAATGT
>DATDUY010000223.1:0-3924 GCA_035290165.1 Sulfuricurvum sp.
ATTGAGAGAGGTGAGAAGCTCAAACTGATGATATGCCCGCTCGGTGGTATCGGCGAGTAGAAAATCGAGGGCGATGGAGGCATCTTCGAGTCTCCCCGCTGAGTTGATACGGGGGGCGATTTGAAAAGCGATATCCTCCGAAGAGATAGAGGTGCGGTTTAGAAAATCGCGGATCATTACAAAGGGAGAGAGGGTGGATGTATGCATCATTTCCAACCCTGTTTTGACAATGGCGCGATTGATCCCCACGAGCGGCATAACATCGGCAATAATCGCGAGGGAGAGAAAAGGGAAAAACTGTCGCATATCGATGGTGTTCCCCAGCTCTTGTTTGAGAAGCCCCATCAGGAGCCATCCTACCTGTGCGCCGCATATCTCTTTGAACGGATAGGGGCAATCGCTCTGTTTTGGGTTGATAATGGCATAGGCATCGGGGAGGGCATCGCCCGGAGTATGGTGATCGGTAATGATCAGATCAATCCCTCTCGTTTTGCAGACTTCTGCCGCTTCAAGTGCATTTATCCCGTTATCGACGGTGAAGATGATATCGACATCGAGCCGTTCCAGCACATTTTTCGAGACGCCGTATCCATCCGTGAATCGGTTGGGTATTGTCGTGATAAGTGGGTAGGGGATGAGGTCAAAAAAACGTTTGACGATCGCGGTAGAAGTGACACCGTCTACATCGTAATCGCCGACGAGGGCAATACGCTCACCGTTGCGGATAGCGCGGGCTAAACGTTCGGCCCCTTTTTGGGCATCTTTGAGAAGACTCGGGTGGGGGATATCGGAGAGTTTTTCACTTTGCGCCACAAATCGGCGCGCTAAAAAATCTCCCAATGCATTATGATCGAGAAGGGGAACCTCAGGCAGGATTTGCATGTGCGAAAGTTGCTTTTACAAATCCGAGGATTGAGGCATTCGGGCTTTGGAGACGTGAGGTG
Organism: Sulfuricurvum sp.; assembly: GCA_035290165.1. Taxonomy (GTDB): domain Bacteria; phylum Campylobacterota; class Campylobacteria; order Campylobacterales; family Sulfurimonadaceae; genus Sulfuricurvum. The sequence continues at coordinate 945 of DATDUY010000223.1, forward strand.
AACTCAGGGTGGAACTGTACCCCTAAAAACCACGGATGAGCAGGAATTTCTACCGCTTCGATAAGACCGTGCGATTCGCCTGTGACGACCATACCGGCCTCTTCGAGTGCTGCACGATAGGTTGGATTGACTTCGTATCGATGACGATGACGCTCAAAAATAAGAGGTTCATTGTTATACGCAGTGCGCAGATTTGAACCCTCTTTCGTTTCACACGGATATTCGCCCAAACGGAGCGTCCCCCCCATCGGTGAGTGGTGGGTACGGAGTTGTGTTTCACCCGATTGGTCGATGAAATTATCGATCAAATAGATCATCGGATGGGTCGTTGTCGGGCTGAACTCGATGGAGTTAGCATCAGCGTACCCTAAGACATTACGGGCATATTCGACAACCGAGAGTTGCATCCCCAGACAGATTCCCAAATAGGGGATTTTATTTTCGCGAGCGTAACGGATCGCTTCAATTTTTCCCTCAACGCCTCGGTTACCGAACCCTCCGGCAACGAGAACCGAATCGCAGTCGCGTAAAAGTGTTTCCGCACCTTGGCTCTCAATCTTTTCACTGTCAACCCAGTGGATGGCGACACGGGTATCGAGGTGTGCCCCTGAGTGGATGAGTGCTTCGATAAGCGATTTGTACGACTCTTTGAGTTCCAAATATTTTCCGACGAAAGCAATCGTGACGTGGTATTTCGGGGAGACGATTTTTTTGACCAATGAATCCCATTGTTCCATATCAGGTTTGAGTTCATCCAAGCCCAACTCTTTGCTGATCGGAGCGAGAATGTTTTGTTGGAGGAAACTAAGCGGTACGGCGTAAATCGTTTGTTCGTCCATCGCTTCGATGATACTGTCACCGCTGACGTCACACGCTAACGCGAGTTTCTTTTTGAATGTTTTCGGAAGTTTCTCTTCACTGCGGGCAATAATCATCTGCGGAGTGATTCCGATACGGCGAAGTTCCTGAACCGAGTGTTGGGTCGGTTTGCTTTTGTGCTCACCGGCTGCTTTGATAAACGGAATGAGGGTAACGTGGATAAAAAAGGTTCCCTCCACTTCGTCATCGTGTTTCATCGTGCGAATCGCCTCCATAAACGGCAACCCCTCGATATCTCCGACAGTACCGCCGAGTTCAACGACAAGGATCTCATGCCCCTCACCCGCTTTTTTGATCCGATCAACGATCTCTCCGACGATATGGGGAACGACTTGGATCGTTTGCCCCAAATAACCGCCGCTGCGTTCACGTTCAATGACCGAACTGTAGACCTGACCGGTTGTAAAGTTGCTGGTACGTAAAAAGGAGGTATCGAGAAACCGCTCGTAGTTTCCGATATCCAAATCGGTTTCGGCACCGTCTTGGGTAACGAAGACTTCACCGTGTTCCAACGGACTCATAGTTCCCGGATCGACATTGATGTAGGGATCGATTTTGAGCATACCGACTTGTTTGCCGGAGTGTTTGAGGAGTGCGCCGATACTGGCTGCCGTAATCCCTTTTCCAAGTGAACTGAGTACACCGCCGGTTACAAAAATATATTTGGTCATTGAATCATTCCTTAGCTCTTAGCGTTTTACGATTGGGTTAAATGGGTCGTGATGATCCAAAACGTCGGACAAATTGCCGCTCTTCTTAAGGAACGTATTATATACTTTTAAGACTTATAAAAACGTTTGAAAAATGGAATTTAATGGAATCTGCCCTTTATTACGTCACGATAGCATTGGGATTGTCGATTGTCGTTAATCTAATTTTAAAACGGTTCGGTATCTCTCAGATCATCGGATATATCCTCACCGGCGTTACGGTAGCCTACGGATTTGATCTACGGCACATGACCGATTCTCATACGTTAGAGATGATTGCTGAATTCGGCGTTGTATTCTTGATGTTTACGATCGGACTTGAAGTATCACTGCAACGCCTTTCTAAAATGAAAACGGATGTTTTTTTTAACGGATCGCTGCAGGTTCTCTTTTCGTCCGTAATCTTTTTTGCGATTGCCTACTGGGCTTTTGGTATTTCATTGGAGAGCGCTTTGATTACCTCAATGGCACTCTCCCTTTCCTCAACGGCGGTAGTTCTCAGTTATCTGAAATCGACCAAAGAGATTGCCCGCCCTTACGGTCAAAAAGCGACCGGAATTTTGATTTTTCAAGATATCGCAGTCATTCCGATCCTGATTTTGATCGGTTTTTTGAGCTCAAACGGTAAAGATATCGGTGATGTTTTACTCCAAACAGCAATCAGTGCGGTTGTCATTGTCGGATCCCTTTTTATTGTCGGTAAGCGGGTTATGACATGGCTGCTCCATTTCTCCTCTAGCAGTGAAGTGGATGAGTTGTTTATGGGCTCTGTATTGGTCATCGTCGTTGCCTCCTCGCTTCTTGCCTCCTACGCGGGGTTTACCTATTCGCTGGGGGCGTTTGTTGCAGGGATGATTATCGCGGAAACTCGTTACCATCACAAAGTTGAATCGGATATTGCCCCCTTTAAAGATTTACTGCTCGGGACATTCTTTGTCACCGTCGGGATGAAAATCGATTTGGCACTTTTTACGAGCCATTTTTTCGAAATATTGGCACTTCTAGGTGCTGTACTGGCAGTGAAAGCAGCAGTGATTTTCAGTGTGATCCGAATTCACTCACAGTCAAAAATAGCGTTTAAAACCGCTATTGCCCTCGCACAAGTGGGAGAATTTTCATTCGCGATCTTCGCATTGGCGGGAAATTATAGATTGATTCCGGAGGAGCTCTCTCAGCTTTTGGTTTTAGTGGCGGTTCTTTCGATTATCCTGACTCCGTTTGTCCTGACCTATCTAGCGACTATCAGCGGCTATTTTTTCAAAGATGTCAGTGTAACCGAAACCTTTGCGATGCTTCCGGGACGGCACAACCATATTATTGTGTGCGGATACGGTATCGTCGGAAAGTTTGTGGCAAAAGAGCTGCGTGCTTCGGGAGTCGACTATGTCGTA
>DATDUY010000224.1:0-9746 GCA_035290165.1 Sulfuricurvum sp.
GTCATACGGGGACTGCGAAACCACCCTTGATCTTTCATACAATGCTCTTCGATAATCGGACGGGCTTTTTCAAGAAGTTTTAAAAAAACGGCTTGTTCTTGAGGAGTATAGTGATGAGGATCAAGATAGACTTTTGCATCGCTTCGTCCGCGTGAGCAATGGACGTCGATAACATCCACTTCACGTACACGCGCATCGGAGAGTTGGCTGATCGCTTCGGGAATCAACTCTTTGAGAATTGATTCTGTTCGCTTGATTTTTATTTGTGCCGGAGTCACAGGGATACTTTAGTCTCGATTTTTTTGAAGGTTTCGATAACGTCACCCACTTTGACATCGGTGTAGCCGTTGAGGACAACACCACAATCCATCCCTTTACCAACCTCTTTGACATCGTCTTTGAAACGTCTAAGTGAAGTAAGATCACCCTCATGGATAACGACACCCTCACGGATAACACGAACCATTCCGCCACGTACCAATTTACCGTCAACTACCACACATCCTGCGATCGTTCCTGCACCTTTAGGCATAGGGAACGTATCACGAACTTCGGCTTGTCCGGTATTCTCTTCACGGAATTGCGGTGCCATCATACCGCCGAGCAACAATTTAACATCGTCGATCAACTGATAAATGATAGAGTAGGTTTTGATCTCTACCCCCATTTGTTTTGCCATAGCATTGACATTACCGGTAGGACGTACGTTGAATCCGAGTAGTGCACAGTTTTCACTGTTGTTTACCAAGGCGATGTCATTTTCGGTAATTCCGCCGACACCGCTGGAGATAACTTCAACTTTAACCTCTTCATTACGCAACTCTGCAAGAGCCGATTTAATCGCCTCAAGAGAACCGTGAACGTCGGTTTTAAGAACCACTTTAAGTGCTTTGATACGCCCTTCAGCGATCAACGAGGTCAAATCATCAAACGACGCTTTGGTACTCAATGAGAGCTCACGGTGACGATCATACTCAGCACGTTTTTGGGCTACTTCACGCGCTTCACGATCACTCTCCATCACCATCATCACTTCACCCGATGGCGGTACGTCACTAAGTCCTACAACAACCGCGGTTTGACTCGGTCCGATCTGTTGGAGCTGTGCTTTACGATCACTGATGAGTGCACGAACGCGTCCATAAGCACCGCCGCACACGATGTTATCGCCGACACGAAGGGTTCCGTTTTGAACGATGACGGTAGCAACCGGTCCACGCCCTTTTTCCAACGTAGACTCAACGACGACCGCTTTTGCCATAACATCAGGGTTTGCTTTGAGTTCCATTACTTCGGATTGAAGCAAGATCGCCTCTAAAAGCTCATCGATACCCGTCATCGCTTTGGCTGAAACACCGACGAATTCAACATCTCCGCCCCACTCGGTAGGGTTAAGTCCGAGTTCCGCCATTTGTGCTTTAACCATATCAGGGTTAGCACCCGGTTTGTCCATTTTGTTCACCGCAACGATGACCGGAACTTTTGCATCTTTTGCATGTTGAACCGATTCACGGGTTTGTGGTTTAACACCATCATCCGCTGCGACAACAATAACAATAATATCGGTCAGTTGCGCACCGCGTGAACGCATCGCACTAAACGCTTCGTGTCCCGGAGTATCCAAGAACGTAATCAACTTCCCTTTTTGCTCTACCGAGTACGCACCGATATGCTGAGTGATTCCACCCGCTTCACCGTGTGCTACTTTGGCATTACGAATCGCATCAAGGAGAGATGTTTTACCATGGTCAACGTGCCCCATAATCGTGATAACCGGAGGACGCTCAACGGAACCTTCACTGTCTTCGTGCTCTTCATCGTACGCAGTCTCAAGATTAAACGCATCTTTTGGATCGATAGTAGTTACTTCGACACCGAACTCACTTGCCAAGATTTCAATTTCATCTTTGCCCAAAAAGTCATTTTTGGTAACCATCATTCCCAAATCAAAAAGGACTTTAATAACCGCAGAGATACTTTGTCCTACTTTTTCGGCGAATTCATAGACACGAACGTCTTCTGCGATTTCAACGTGAGTAATGACTTCGTCTTCTTTTGCATCTTTCGTATAACGCTTACGTGCTTCACGAGATACTTGGCGCGGTTTATTCCGGTTAGCACCTTGTTTTTTACCCGCGTTGCGACCGATCGGTTTCTTCTCTTTCGGCTTTTGCTCTTCTTCCGGAGGCAGGGAACCTAAATCATTGAAATCCATCAATACGACTTGATCTTGCTCATAGTCCATCGAGACATCTGAAATACCGCCGCCGAAAATATCAAGTCGAACCCCTTGATCCTTCTTTTGAACCGGAGCGCTGCTGGTGCTTTGCCCTTTTTTCGCACGCTTTGCTTCCAACTCACGTTGAGCTTGCTCACTCAATTTTCCATAACTGGAGATATTGATATTTTCATGACGAATCGGAGCGACAAACTCTTCTTCCTGCGGACGTTTTTTCTTAACGATTTTCAATCCTGAGCGCTTAGGAACTTCTATCTCCACCACTGACTCTTCTGAATTTTCTACTTTTACTTCTGCAACAGCCGCTGATGCTGTCGGTATACTCTCTTCTACAACCGCTGATACGATCGGAGCCTCTTCAGACACAGTAGTTTTAGGGGAAGGCTTGGGCGTTGAAGTTTCCGTAGACGCTCCGCTCATGATATAGTTCATGATTTGCTCAGCTTCTTCGATCGAAACCGAACTAGAGGCAGTTTTCACATTAAGCCCCATTGCAGCTGCTTTGTCCACTACCTCTTTTGAATTGATACCAAGCTCTTTGGCAATTTCATGAACTCTAACTTTATCCATCATTAACGATGATCTCCTTTAACCGATTCATCAGCTCTATGCTAGCGCCGCTTTTACATTGACGAGACAATTGCCCCGGAGTTTTCTTATGGTCGGTACATGACCTGCACATATAAAAACTTCTCCCCACATTCGCATAAGGTTCCAATACCCCATTACGACATTGAAGGCGTAAAAGTGCTACTTGAGCAAAGCGCTCACGACATACCACGCACATGCGGATAGGCTGATGTAACTTTTGCGCCATTATATCCAATACTTTCTTAGTTATCGTTCGACAACTAAACCGTCATTATCGAAGCCTAAAATTTTGACCTCAAAATCGGTAAATTCCGATTTAAATTTATCCGCCAGCATTTGGGCATCCTGATCGTAGACCATATTAAAGAAAGTCGATCCGCTCCCCGAGAGGGTGGACATCAACGCTCCGTTATCATACGCCATTTTTTGAACGGCAAAAAGTTCCGGCAACATCTTCATCCGTACTTTTTGGTGGAACCGATCTTGGGTAGCAAGGCGAAGCATCTCCCAGTCTTCATTGAAAAAAGCCCCTACCGTCACCGCCGTATGGGAGAGATTAAAGACGGCGTTTTCTTTGCTGTACGATTTCGGCAAGGTAGTACGTGATTTGGCGGTTGAGATCGGTTTATTCGGGATTACGACGACTGCTTTGAGATAATCGGGGAGATGTTTTTGCTGTGAAAAAACTTTTTGCTTCTCCACCATTGCCGCATTAAATCCCCCCATAACTGCCGGAGTGATGTTATCGGGATGTGTTTCATACACAAGGGCATGATTGAGGATACGACGCTTGGAAACTTTCACCCCTGCGGCTTCATGGGCACAACTGATAGCGCTGACGATAACGGCAGATGAACTGCCTAAACCGCGCGACATCGGGATTTGGTTGTAAAATGTAAATTTGAAGTTTTGTCGTTTTTGAGTTAAGCGTCGGTAATGCTCATTAAAAATAGAGACGAAAAGATTATTCCCTTTGAGACGGGGATTATTTTCCCCCTCCCCTTTAATAGAGACGGCAAAAAAACGTGACGGCACCAGTTCGACTTGATTACGCAAATCGACGGCAAGCCCTAATGAATCAAATCCGGGTCCTAAATTAGCACTCGTTGCGGGTACACTAACGAACAAATAATTTCCTTATCCTACGGCATCAATCCCATAATAGGGGAGATTGTCCGAATTAAATTTTTCTAATTCTATCGTTTTTGGGAGTTCAAAACCGATAATCTCAGGTGAGGTAAGCGGTTCCAACTCAATGGTTGTCCTATTTTTAACAAAATAGAGCTTTCCAACTGCTTTGATGGGGCTATTTTGGTTAAAAAAGAAGGCATCCGTTGCCAAAAGGGGGATTTTTCGTGCAATACTGAGCGTTTTTAGAAAAATATAGGTGACTTTGATCCCCATAAAACTTCCCGGCCCTTTGGCATAAATAAAATGGGAGAAGGAATAACGTTTCAAGAGTGTGTCAAAAATTTCGACCAGCACATCCGAACTCATCCCCTCACTGCGAATCTCTTCGACTAAATTCCCATCTTTGTAAACTCCCACCAATACGGGGGAACTTAGCGCGATGACAAGAGCGTCATGCATACGCTTTCGCCAACTCTTTCGACTCAGCATGCGCGAGCTCAACGATTTCATAATTCGCCGGATCTTTTAAAAGTTCTAGCGTCAACTTATGGTTGAGATCATGGCTCCCTGCGAACGCTTCGTAGTTACCGATGAAATTCATCCCAATAAGCGACATATCGCCGATCGCATCGAGAATTTTATGCCGTACAAACTCATCGCCGAATCGAAGTCCCTCAGGGTTGAGCACTTTTTTATCATCCAATACGACGGCATTTTCCAAACTTCCGCCCAATGCAAGCCCTTTGGAACGGAGGTATTGTACTTCGTGGACAAATCCGAACGTTCGAGCACGTGCAATCTCTTTTTTATAATTTTCTTTGGTAAAAGAGAGAACATAGCTTTGCTGATCAATAACAGGGTGTGAAAACTTAATCGTAAAATCATAATTCATATCATTGGAAGGGATCAACTTAACGTATTTGTCCCCCTCTTGAACGATGACCTCTTTTTTAATACGCATAATTTTTTTAGGCTCGTCCTGAGCTACGATCCCTGCCTCTTCAAGAAGCATACAAAAACTCATAGAGGAGCCGTCCATAACGGGAACTTCATCCGCATCGACAATAACGCGAAGATTATCGACACCGTAAGCATAGATCGCCGAGAGCATATGCTCGATCGTCGAAATCGTAACCCCTTCGCGTCCGATAACCGTTGCCATTTTCGTATCAACTACATTAGCCGGAATCAGGGGTATCGATACTCCTGCATCACTGCGGTAGAAAACAATACCGCTGTTAGTCCCTAGCGGTTCAAGCCGTAATTTGACGGGGGAGCCTCGGTGCAAACCGATACCCACGAGTTCGACACTTTTACCGATCGTTGTTTGCATCATATGCGTATTATCCTTAGCTCTATTGTGAAATTATACCGTGTTTCAACGTTGGTTAATGATTAGTTTAGCGTTCTCAATAACACTGGTTATGTTGTCATAGATCCATTTCGTATCCATCCACTCTTCCGGACGGACTTCAATCCCTTGTACCAAAATACCGAAATGGAGATGATCTCCCATCGCATAGCCGCTAAGCCCCGTTTTAGCAATCGCTTGCCCCAATGCTGCTCTATCTCCCTCTTGGACATGAACTTCAGAACAATGTCCATAAAGGGTATAAAGGCCAAATCCGTGATCGATAATAGGCAAATTCCCGTAAATTCCGTTAGGCTGAGAGAAAACAACGTTACCGCCGTTAGATGACGTAATTGCTCCCATAGCAACACTCGCCAAGTCAAGTCCCATATGATAGGCTTGACTCACATTTTCTTGACCTTTATAACTGTAAATACGATGATCTCCGAAATCGGCTACTTTTTGACCGTTCACCAACGGATAAAAAGGTTCCGGAGTAAAGTCAATAATCATGTTTTTAGAGACTTTCGAGGTAATATCATGGATAATTTTCTCATTATCGGCACGTACTTTTTCGTTAATGATACGAAACTGCTCCAAGCGGTCATCTACCCCCGCCGTTTGTTCGTATTCATTCGCAAGTTCTGCGATTTTACCATCCAAGAAAGCATCACTGAGCTCAATATTGGAGACTCGGTAAACATGATCTTTGAGGCGAAGCGGTATGGCACTTTTTGTTTCATTCCCCGCACGGTCACGTGCAACAACACTGGCACTGAAAGTTTGCTCTTGAACAGGCCATGCAACCAAAGAAGCGTAATACCCCTCTTTCATAAAAGGCTGTGCGATAAATGTTTTTCCGAAAGAGGTTTCAATTTTAAGACTCTGCATATGAGGGTCTTCAGCTTTAAAAATAACAATCGCCGACCCCCCTTTTTGAATTTTATACGAGTTGGCGATGATAGCAAGAACCGGACGGCGCTGATCGATCACAAGAGTGATCTCCTCTTTATAGGTATTCCCCATAAATAGACCCCATAAGCTGTTGTCGGTCGCTTCAATTTTCAAGACGATAGAAGTCGCTTCAACTCTGCGTACCCCTTTAGGAGGGAGAATATCAAATACTTTTTTTATCTCTGAGGATTTCATGTTTTCTTCAGCGACTATCCACTCCTCATGCGGAGTTGCAATCGTCACTTTGTAAGATTTCAGCCCGCTTGCATCTTCCACATTTACGTGGATAGGGTCTCTAAAATTCCAATACCCATCTTGCGAAAGAGTAACTTTCGGTTCATCTCTCTCAAACAGCGGTGAAAACCCCATAAATCCAACAGCACTCAAAACCAGAACCACTATTATCCATCCAACAATCCCCGAATTGTTTCGGCCTCTTCTCACATAAACTCCTTTGTTATCATCACCAAAATATTTTTGACGAACTCATCATAATTTTCTTGTTTTAAACGCGTTCCTGCACGGCGTACATGTCCACCACCGCCGAATGCAGACATGATTTTTGCGGCATCGACTGCACCATCGGTGCGCAAGGAGAGTTTTACCCCTCCTTGCGGGTGCTCCAGCACCATAATGGCGACTTGAACGCTTCGCATTCCCAAAGCCTCGTCCAATACGCTTTTGCATTCAGACACAGTGGCTCCGCTCTCTTCCAATAATGGAAGCGAAACCTCAAATACCGCAAGCCGAGCGTCTGCCAATAGCTTCATTTGCTTCAGCAGAAATCCCCGTACTCTCAAAGAGGCAAGGGAACGGCGTCGGTAAAGCCACTCACTGCACATCGCATGATCAGCCCCGAGCTCCAAAAGTGCCTGTGCCATCGCAAACGTTTTTGAGCTGCATTCGGGTGCGCTAAAACATTTCGAATCATCGAGCAGCCCCGCGTAAAGCGAAAGCGCTATTTTACCATTGATTTTTATACCGTTGGCAACAAAATACTCATAAACGACTTCCGTAGTGCTAATCGCAGAACTATTGACCACGTTATACGTACCGAAAAAATCATTGCTGATGTGATGATCAAAATTGATAAGCGGTAACTCTTTTTCAATCCCAAGCCGAGTGTAACTGCCGCAGTCAAAGCTGATTGCACAATCGGCATCTTCAGGAAAACGGTCGGTTATTTTGTCAAACCACGGTAAAAAAGCAAGATTTGGATTCAACTCGTCCGAAACACAAAAAAGGGTGATTTTTTTTTGACTGCGAAGAAGGTAAGAGTAAAAAGCACACGCTGCTCCCAATGAATCGGCATCAGGATTTTTGTGTGCTATCAAAACGATATGTTTGGCTGATTCAATCAGAGATAAAGGCATTAAAGACTCATTCAATTGCTACAAATGCCGAGATTATAGCATTTAACTCCGCAATTACTCGATTACACTTTTAAGGACTCCCTCAAAATCTTTCTGCGCTTGCATCAATGCCGCCTTCCCATCAGGATCACTGACACGTGCACTGCTCATCCAGTTATAGACACCCGGAAAGCCCATTACGATTTCATCGGCATCTTTTTTCTTATAGACCATCAACGTACACGGAGCAAATGCTGCTGCTTCGGGGCGGGTTTTGGCTACCGTATAGATTACTTTGAGTTTGCAGATAGAGTAAGTATCGTAAAAATCAAACGGTGAGGTTTCGCCAAGAACAAAGTTATAGTCGGTAAAGTTTGACATGACAAATCCTGCGGGTTTAAGACCGTCTTCGATCATCATCTCTGCCTCTTCTTTATCTGCAGCCCAGCTCTCTTTGCTACTCTCTTTGACATAGCGGCTAAGGAGTACCCCTTCTTGTGGAAGCGCCGTTTCACTCATCGTTACTTTTGCATTCGGCAATGCTTTTTTCAATGTTGCCAACGCCTCTTTTTCGATTAGAACAAACTCTTTTGCTTTAAACCCTGCTATTTTTGCCATAGCTTCCGCACTCAATATAGAGACATGAAACTCTTTTTCTCCGCTACGTTGGTAAATACCAAATCCCATCGGAACAAAAATCCCCGCGTCAGGATTTGCTTTTACCAATGTTTCCGAATGGACTTTATGATACGCGGTCAAAAGATTGAACTGTGTAAAATCACTTTTCCCGAACTGGATTTTAAACGGCCCGTTCATTTCGCTGTTTGCTGAAATCACAAAACCATTGGCTTCAAGTGCCTTTTCAACAACAGCGGCATTGTATTTACCCTCCGCATTGGGAACACTAAATAGGTGTAAATCACCGCCGAAAAGGGATAAAAATCCCGCTAAAACTGTTATGAGTAAAATTTTCATGCTTACTTCCTTAAGGTTGAATGTAAAATGCGCCCTCGCTAGCGCGCTCGATCACTTCGGCAATTCCTGCACTGACAATCTCGACATCAGGAGTTAGCTGATCGGGGGTTATTTTTTTGGTCTCCATCGTATTGCCGCAAGCGACAAACTCGACACCGTACTGCTGGAGTGCTCGAACCCGAACGGCAATCTCTTTTTCACTTTTAAGCAAAGTGCGGATACCGTGATAATAGGCAACAATACGCAAGTGAATCTTTTCAGGTCCGTAAAATTTGAGAACATTATTTGCCGTACTGAGACCGTGATGAATAGACTCATCATCACCATGACTGATCCCCATCACCACTTCACGCGGTTTTTCGATAGAGGGCTCAGGCTGTGCAAAACGGACATCTCCAAAAGCAAGGGTAGAAAACAGACACCCTAAAAAAAGTAATCGTTTTACCATTATTCCCACTCCAGTATCCGATACGAAGCTTCGACATTATGGCGATGGGTTCCTTCGTAAAGTTTATACTTTTTATAGCTCTCCATACTCACTTTTTTAATCGTATCATCGATACTCAATCCCTCAGCGATTGCGGAGCGAATTTCGGTGCGCATTTGGGTGAAATATTCTCTCGTCATCGCAGCTGCGCCTTTGTCAGTGCGGTTCCCGTGTCCGCCGACAATGTGCGTTGCACCCAGTTTATCCACATCATCCAATGCCGCTATCCAGCCGTTGATATCTCCGCCCCGTACGGAGGGAAGTCTGTCGTTAAAGACTAAGTCGGCAGCAATCAGAACTTTGGATTTCGGCAAAAAGACAACCATATCTTTGGCTGTATGGGCTTTATTTTTTGCAATGATAAGCTGAAGCTTTTGATTGCCGATAGTGAGATTGGTATCGCTGCTGATCATCTCGGTCGGCAATGTCGGTTTCGTTGAAGCATACGCCTCACGAGAGATATAGGTTTGCATTCGGGTAGGCTCGCGCATATCCGCATTGATTTTAAAATCGTCAGACCCTAAGACTTTAATGCCCTGCTCGGTAAAATAGTTGTTCCCCAGCCAATGATCATCATGGATATGGGTATTAATAACGAGTTTAACGGGGAGGGATTTTATTTTTTGCATTGCTTTGTAAGCCGACTCTGCATACGCATAAGAGGGA
>DATDUY010000225.1:0-4594 GCA_035290165.1 Sulfuricurvum sp.
GATGCCCCAGACCAAAGCGGCGCTTAGGGTGTATGATATCATCACGAAAACATTTGCTTCCAGACGACCGATCAAAATTTCCCTCCTCTTTTCACCTTCTAAACTCAAAGCGTTAGGCTATTATCAAAAAGGGGGATCACGTCAGGAGCTGGAAGATCTGGAACTCTATATCGAACTGGGGAAACTACTCCAATTTAATACCGCAGATGCCATCAAACTCAAAAACAGTATTGAACTCATCAACGATATAGCCCACAACCATTTCAATATTGCCAAGCGCCTTACCCTCGTCAATAAAAAAGAGAAAAGTTCTACCTCCGACACCTACCTGTTCTGGGATATTGAGAACTTTTCCAATATCGGCCCTATTTTTAACGATCTGATCGATAAATACGCCATCCCCGATCACCATATCTACATCGCCGCCAATCCCGATTCTCTCTATCTCTTTAAAGACGAATGGGAGGCCAACCTCTACGACTACGGCAAAACCCTCAAATCGTTCAACTTTACCAAATGCGACCACGGTAAAAATGTAGCGGACGGTGTGCTGTTGGATCATTTCAAACAACTGCACCTCAAAAATGCCGATGTCTATGTGATGACATTTGATCGAGAGCTAAAAGGGCTGTTTATCGATTCATGTGATCGCAGCAATAACCTTTTTATGATGGAATAGCATGAAACAATTTACCTCCGAACCCCTTAGCGAAATCCTCACATGGGGAGACGAAAACCTCAAAGAATCCAACACGATCACTTTCGAAGTGCTCAATCCCGATATCGGACGCGGACGCTACGCGGGTGAAACCATAATGCAAAGTGGAACCGAATATCTGTATCGCAGCTACAAAGCATGGAGCGATTTAGGCGAACTGCTCTTTTGCCGAATGCTGACCCCGAAAAGTCTCTCGGAGCATACGGTGCAAATTACCTATGAGAAACTTGACCTCAGCGACTCGTTCCACCGCTGCGAAGCTGCGGAGGAGAAATACGGCACCGAATCCCGTTTCGCGGCGATCCATAAAAATGAAGAGCCCGCTTTTCTCTCCCCCTATCTGCGTGCCTTGCGAAGTGTCCATGTCGGGGAGCGAAAACGGATTCTGAACTTAGGGATCAATACGGGAGATGAGTTTGATCTTATCCGTAACATCCTCTCACATGAAGAGTACATGAAACTCTCTCTTGTCGGGATCGACCATTCTAAGAGTGCACTTTCAGTTGCTCAGGAGCGATTTAATGAAGGGAACGCTCTCTTTTATGCCCACGATATCAACGATCTCGCATCACTGAATCTCGGACGCTTTGACCTTATCATCACCATCGGTACGCTCCAAAGCAGCGGCTTAGAGTTTAAACCCCTCTTTGCTTCGCTGGTACAAGAGTATCTCACCCCCTCCGGAGCGCTGATTCTCGGTTTCCCAAACTGCCGATGGATGAGCGGAGAGATGATTTACGGAGCTAAAGCGCCCAATTACCCCTACTCTGAGATGTCCATTTTGGTAAAAGACATTTACTACTGTAAAAAATATCTTCAGCAAAAGAAGTTTAGAGCAACCCTCACAGGGAAAGATTACCTCTTCATCACGGCAACAAAAATCGGGCTATGAAAAATTTTATCCTCTTTGACAATGACGGGGTACTCGTCGAAACCGAACTGTGGTATTTTCATGCCAACGAAAAAGCGATGAAAGAACTGGGGGTGACGCTGGAGCTGGAGTATTATCTGGAGCTGATGAAACACGGCGGAAACTGGTGGGAACTCGCCATGCAGCGCGGAGTGAGTTTAGAAGAGGTGAACCGTGCACGTGAACGGCGAAGCCGCTATTATCAACATTACCTTCGTACCGAAAATATCTACATAGAGGGGGTAGAAGAGGTGATCCGTGAACTCTCAGAGCATTACCGCATGGGGATCGTCACTACCTCTAGACGGGTCGATTTCGAGCTAATCCATCATGAGAAAAAACTCACCCGATATATGGAGTTTGTCCTCTGCGAAGAAGACTACTCCCGAGCTAAGCCCAATCCTGATCCTTATCTTAAAGGGCTTGAACTCTTGAGTGCCCATCCTAATGACACAATCGTAGTTGAAGACTCCCAACGAGGACTTACCTCTGCTGTTCATGCAGGAATCGAATGTGCCATTATCAAAAATGATTTTACAGCAAGCCATGATTTTAGCGCGGCAACCTATCGAATCGATTCACTGAACGATTTAAAAGCATTATTGACCCGTTAAACCTATTTCGATAGGATACACTCACTCAACACTAGTGAAGGAATGTAATGGCGAAAGAGTACAAAGTGGTTATTTACCAAGAGGGGATGCTCGGATCGCTCATTCTAGGATCATCAAAAGTAAACCCTGTGAAATTTAGCGAATTTTTAAATTTCAATGCGCGTGATGGCTGGGAAGTGGTAACCATGGAAAAAGATATCCGCCGTATGTTACTGTTTTGGAAACGGGAAGCCTACATTGTCATTATGACGAAAGAGAGAGGAATATGAAAAAAAGTGCCGCTGCCGCTCTGGGAATATTCGTAGTATGGGTGTTACTCAGTATCGTCCAGCTGTGGGGAAGCGTATTTGAAGTGACTACCTATTGGAAACTCTCAGTTACACTTGCTTTGGTTCTAATCGCTGTCGTTGTAAGCGGATTGATCTATCGTGAGTACATCGAAGAAGCTCACATGAAACAAGACGGTTATATCGAGTAATCGATGAGAATATACCTAACCATTCTCCTCTTTTGTTTCTCCCTTTTTGCACGCAGCGAAGTGGAAGCGATCAACCTCTCACTCCAATCTCTTCAAAGTGAAGAGTCCCTCCTCGATACCACGGTATTGGATAACACACTCGATCGCTATCGGGGGACGATTTCTCCACTGTATAAACGCTATCTAGTAACAACAGAAGAGTTAGCGCGTGTTAAATCAAAATTTGCAGATGCGGGAATCCCTCCGTTTTTCGCACTCATCCCCTATGCAGAATCCAAATTCAACCCCTCGTCCCATGGGTATGGAACAGCAGGATTATGGCAATTCACAAGACAAAGTGCCCGCAATTTCGGTCTTAGTGTCAAAAAAGGGAATGATGAACGGCTCGATATAGATCGCTCCACCGATGCGGCGATTCGTTATATAAAATACCTCAAAAGGGAGTTTGGGAGCTGGTACTTAGCTGATTTTGCCTATGCCATGGGAGAGGGGACATTGCGTCGTATGATACAAAGAAACGGCAGTAACAAAATGTCTGTTTTACTCAAAGATCCTCATTTTCCCTCAGGAACAAAAGCCCATTTTGCAAAAACACTTCTGTTGGATGCAAAGATTCACTATTCGAAATCCGAAGAAAAAAGAGAAAATGAGGTCTCCCTAAAGGGAGAAAATTAACCGATATTAGTATAAACGGCTTGGACGTCGTCGTCCTCTTCGAGTTTATCAATCAGTTTTTCGATATCCGCCATCTGTTCATCGCTAAACTCTACCGGAGAGTTCGCGATACGCTCTAACGCCGCACTATCAGGGGTAATCCCCATTTTTTCTAATTCGGCTGAAAGTGCTCCGAATGCTGTATATTCACCGTAAACACTCACTTCACCCTCTTCTTCTTCGATGCTTTCCAATCCGGCATCAATGAGTGCGAACTCAAGCTCTTCCAAATCCATAGCCGGTTTTGGAAATCGAAATACCGCTTTACGGCTGAACATAAATTCAAGGGAACCATTATTAAGAGTTTCCCCTTTGGCACGACCGAAAATGGTACGTACATTCGAAATGGTTCGGGCATTGTTGTCGGTAGCACACTCTACAAAAATGAGTGCTCCGTGCGGTGCTTTTCCCTCGATGTTCATCTCTGCCAATGAAATAGCATCTTTACCGCTGGCGCGTTTGATCGCCGCATCGATATTGTCTTTCGGCATATTTTGCGCTTTTGCCGTCAAAATCGCACTGCGGAGTTTCGGGTTCATATCGGGATCTTCCCCACCCTCTTTTGCCGCCATTGTGATAATTTTGCCGAGTTTTGGAAATACTCTCGACATATTTCCCCAACGCTTCATTTTTGCCGCTTTGCGATATTCAAACGCTCTTCCCATACGGTGCTCTCCCTCGAATTTACTTAAAAAATTGTGAAATTATAGCGGTTTTAGCCTCTATCTTCAACGCCGATAAAACTTAATTAATCGTTTTACTCATCGATAAAAACGATGTCACTTTGAATACTGTTAAAAAGGAGTGAACGGTTATCAACACGATGCTGGTACAAGAAGGTATTCGGTGCCATTGAGCGCAACATTGTCGTGTTATAGTAATAAGCGTTTGAACAGCGTCCCACGAAGAGGAACGAGAACAACAGCTTGATACGAGGATTCTCAAACATCTCATGAGGCTGTGCCAAAAAGGTGAGACCGAATTTTTTAAGATTAACGAGGTCGAAAATATAGAAAATAAAATCTTCAAATTTGGTATAAAACCCTTCCAAACTCGCTATTTCTTGCATAATGTAGTAGTAATTTTCCAAAAGCTCCCGTTTTTGCATCATTTGAGAAAGCTTACTTTTGATCTCCCGTTTGCTTGCAAAAAATGAAGGG
>DATDUY010000226.1:0-2952 GCA_035290165.1 Sulfuricurvum sp.
CCTGCGTTGAAGCACGATAATGATAAAAAATTCTATTAATAAGATTATGTAGAGTGAAAAGGGATGATAGTTGCAGGGTAAGAGGAATTCTACCCGAAGGTAGAATAATTATTTGGCTTGGTTTGCCATTTTGTGAAGTCTTTCTTTGTACGCTGACATATCGAAGTCTTTTACTCGGGCAACACCGTCGGCGATTGCCGCTTCAGCTACCGCATACGATACCCACTCCATCAAACGCTTGTCGAAAGGGGAAGGGATAATATACTCTTTTCCATAGACCATATCGGTTCGGTTGTGTGCTTTTGCTACGTAATCAGGTACCGACTCTTTTGCAAGTGCAGCCAATGCTTTTGACGCCGCCATTTTCATGTTCTCGGTGATTTTAGTTGCTCTAACGTCTAATGCTCCACGGAAGATAAACGGGAAGCCCAAAACATTGTTGACTTGGTTTGCAAAGTCACTTCTGCCGGTACCGATGATGAGGTCATCTCTCACTGATTTAGCGAGATCAGGCATGATTTCAGGTGTCGGGTTTGCACATGCGAAGATAATCGGATTGCTTGCCATTGAAGCAACCATCTCTTTGCTGATTTGCTCAGGGCCTGAAAGACCAAGAAGCATATCGGCATTTCGTGCCGCATCTTCGGGTGTTCTGTCTTCCGTATCAATTGCATAGGCTTGTTTCTGTGCATTAAGATCCGTTCTGCCGGTATGGATAACACCTTTAGAATCAAGCATCGTGATATTTTTAACACCAAGCTGTTTGTACATATTGGCACACGCGATTCCGCTAGCCCCTGCTCCGATAACGACTACTTTAAGATCTTCGGCTTTTTTACCGCTCATATCAAGAACATTGATCAATCCGGCAGTTGTGATAACCGCAGTTCCGTGTTGGTCATCATGGAAAACAGGAACGTTACAGATCTCTTTTAATCTCTCTTCGATCTCAAAACATCGTGGAGCACTGATATCTTCAAGATTGATTCCCCCGAATGTATCAGCAATCGCTGCAACGGTTCTAATGATCTCTTCGGTATCTTTTGTATTGAGTTCGATATCAACAGCGTCAACGTGAGCAAATGATTTGAACAATACGCATTTACCCTCCATAACCGGTTTACCGGCTAAATGACCGATGTCTCCTAGACCTAGAACCGCTGTTCCGTCAGAGATAACAGCTACAAGGTTCCCTTTGTTGGTGTAATCGTATGCCGTAGCGATATCTTTTTCGATTTCAAGACATGGATAGGCAACACCCGGACTGTATGCCATAGATAACTCATCTACGGTATCGCACGGTTTTGTGATCAGTGTCCCGATTTTACCGTTTGAATCGAATTCATTTTTGGCTTTATGATATTCTAGTGAATCTTGTTCAAAAGTTGACATCTATATCTTCCTCGTTTTGTATTTGAGACGATTATATCTTTAATTTTGATCCTATTGAACTTCTGTGATACATAAGGTAACACATGATTGTATATTGGTTTCATAAAGTAACACTTAATATTTTTTAAACGGTCATTTACCGTTTTGACAACTTACATGTATTAAAGCACTATCATGGTAAAGTTTCACAAATAAACAATCTGTGTAAATAGGTAGATATATTACACTGCATTCAGCGGAGAAATAAAATGGAAAAACCAAAAGCGTATAAGCTCTTAGCAGAGCAAGAGGGGATATCCAACTCTGAGGCCAAATCACTGATTGATCGCGGTTTGGTTTATGTTGGAAATAACAAGGTGATGATCGCACGGGGTGAGATCAGTCCAAAGACGATTTTTATCGTCCAAAAAGTAGAAAAAGTACGTCCGATTTTTGAAAACGACGATTTAATCGTTGTTGACAAACCGGCATTCGTTAACTCCGATGAGATCGAGCGCCAGTTTAAAGGCTCACAGCTTCTTCACCGTTTGGATCGTGAGACAAGCGGCGTATTGATGCTCGTTAAAAACGAAGAGTTTCGTCTCAAAGCAATTAGCGAGTTTAAAAAAGATAACGTCTATAAAGAGTACGTCGCGTGGGTAGAGGGATTGGTGAGTGAGCCTTTCGTTATTGATCAGCCCCTTATTACTGAGAAAAAAGGTAACAAAGCCTATACGAAAGTTGCTAAAGGCGGCAAACCCGCGATTACCGAAGTGATCCCGTTGGAAGTATCAGGGAAAAAGAGCAAGATTCAGTTGATTATCCATCATGGACGAACTCACCAAATCCGTGCCCACATGAAATACGCGCAGCATCCGATTATCGGGGATGAGAGTTACGGCGGTCGTCAGTCGAAGCGAGTGATGCTCCATGCAAAAAAAGTGACATTGCTCGGACAAACATTTGAAGCACCGGAACCAAAGGTATTTGGACACTTCGGCAGTTAACTGTAAATGCTCTAATTGTAATTGAAGAAAAAATTAAGTATAATTCGAAACTTTTTACACCCTGTAGAACCATTATTTAGGAGTTAAAGTGTTTGATACACTAACCGAATCGTTTACATCAGCCATACGCAAAATCCGTTTTCACGACGATGAAAAAGCGTTGACCAAGGCACTCGGCGAGCTTAAAAAAGCGTTGCTTAAAGCCGATGTGAATCATAAAGTCGTCAAAGACCTTATCGATTCGGTTGAACTCCAAACCAAACAAAGCGGTATCGGGAAAGACCAATTCCTCGATGCGCTTCGCAAATCGTTGTATGCCCTTTTGGATGTCAAAGGTAAATCAGGATTTGTGTATGCTCCATCAGCACCGACGGTCATTTTGATGACGGGGTTGCAAGGTTCAGGTAAAACAACGACGACGGGTAAGCTTGCCAACTGGCTTAAAACGCGTCAGAAAAAACGTGTTTTAGTCGTTGCGGCAGACTTACAGCGTCTTGCGGCGGTTGAGCAACTTCGTCAAGTGTGTGCTTCTATCGAAGTGGAACTTTATGCGGATGATTCAAGCAAAAATCCG
>DATDUY010000227.1:0-3855 GCA_035290165.1 Sulfuricurvum sp.
TTTATCCTTCACTGTATGAGATAGCGTAACAAAAATCGTCTTAAAGCAACACTAAAATTACAATAAATCATACTTAAAACGACACATTTTACATCTATCCATTTTTTTTACGTCATACTCTCTTCAGATTTTTTTCATTAGGAAGTAACACACTGTGAAGCGAGCGAACCATTTTGATACCATAGCCGACGTTTTCGACCGAATCTGGTATTTTTCTGATGATTACAAAGATTTTGTCATTTCCCATATCCATACCGATTTAGCCCTCCAAAGCGATGATATTCTCGTTGATATCGGAGGGGGAACAGGGAGTTTTACGAGTCGTTTGGCGGATGAAGCACACCTCTCATGTGCCTACTGTATCGAGCCCTCACTTGCGATGTGCGAAGAAGCGGCAAAACTGAGCAATGTCACGGCGGTGTGTTCTGATGCCCATACGTTTTTAGCTTCTCATACCCCTTTTACAAAAATGCTCTTCAAAGAGGTGATTCATCATATCACAGAACGGGAAGTTTTTTGGAAAACACTTTATAAAGCACTGCCGTATGATGGAAAGATACTCATCATCACTCGTCCCCAATCCATTGCTTTCCCTTTTTTTGAAGCGGCAAAAATTGAATTTGGACGGAATCAACCCTCCCAAGAGGCTCTGGAAAACGAGCTGCGCGTTGGAGGGTTTTCCCTCACGTCCTATCACCGAAGTCATACGTTTACCCTCCCGAAAGAGGATTGGTACACGATGTTGCGGCACCGTTTTATGTCCGATTTAGGGGTATTTAGCGATGAGGAGATCGAAGCGGGGATAGAAGAGATCGAAACTGCCTATCAAGAAGAAAGTATTGATATCATTGATAATCTGATTTTTATCACGGCAACGAAGAAATAATTCTATGTTATCATTTTCCCTATGATACATTTATCCCCCGAAGCACGGCTTAGCATCATCCTCCCCAACACCAACAAAGCCCTCTCCGAGGCGGTCAAAAATGCCACCCCCGAGCAGCTCGAAACCCTCAAAGAGGGGAAAGATATCAAATCGCTTCTCACTTCCGTTTTTCAGGATAAAACCACCGCTTCAAAATCGGATCACATCCTTCTCGATCTCCTCAAAAACTCTACGGCGTTTAAAACAATGGGGAGTTTCAGCGACAGTTTGCAATCCCTGGTAAGCGAACTGAGAACGGCTCCTGAGATGAGTCCTAAAACAGCTATACTGGAAAAATTTCTTAAAAGTATGACGACGCTTGATGCTCAAAACCTTAAAAGCCAAATCGCCTCCAGCGGCGTATTTATGGAGTCCAAATTTGCCGCAGCACTGAACCGCCTCCCCGACCTTACCCAAAGCCTTGAACAGTTGAAGCGTGTTCTCTCTAAAACCCCTGCAAACGATGCGAAAGTTATCCAAACTCATATCACCGCACTGTTAGAAAATCCGAATTTCTCAAAAGCCGATCAGAAGCCAGAGAGTGCCCTTTGGCTTTCCGAAGAGATCAAAAAGGTGTCGTTGTCCCTTCAGAAACTTCTCTCTAAAAGCGATCCCCTCTACTCCAAAGAAGTTGCGGTCCTCACCCAAAAGCTGGATCAATCAAGCGTTATTCAAGAGTTAAAAACCACCCTTTCCCAGCTTTACGGCGCACTCCTCTCCAGTAGCGCCCCCGATACCAATACCCTCCTCGACACAATCGAAAAACTGCTCAAAACTATGGGCAATTCCCCCTCTGATGATATCAAAGCATTTAGCCATCAGCTTCAAAGTGCTATAGAGGGAGGAGATACCTCCAAAGAACTCTCTTCTTTGTTGAATAAACTAAGTGAATTTACCAATCCCAAAGAGCTGGTCACCGAGAGCTTTCTCAAAGAGGCTATGGCGGATGATTTGAAATCCAACCTCCTCTCCCTGCACGAAGAACTGACCCAATCGAATGATCCTAATGCTCCGAAACTCATAGAGCAGACCGATAAACTCCTCACTCAAATCGACTACCACCAGCTCCTCTCCCATCTGGGTTCCTCCACCTCCATCTATTTCCCTTTCGTATGGGATCAGCTCCAAGAGGGGTCACTGGCATTTAAAAAAACAGCCGATAAAAAATTCTACTGTGAAATCAATCTGAAACTCAAAGAGTACGGAGAGCTGAACCTTATGATGTCGCTGCATGAGGAGAATCAGCTCGAAATTCAAGCCCATACCGAAAAACCGGAGCTCAAAGCACTTATTCACGAACATATCGCCGATCTGCGCTCCATGCTGATCACATCAGGACTCACCCCCAGATCGATTCGGATTTTTGAGATGAACGACGCCAAAACACCTCTCCAAGAGAGCTATACAACTATGGAAGGGTCTGATCTCGGATTTGAGGTAAAAGTATGAAAAAAGCGGTGGCAATGCGCTATGACAGAGAAAAAGAGAACGCTCCGCGCGTCATCGCCAAAGGAAAAGGGGAGAGTGCGGAAAATATCATTAAAATTGCCGAACTCCATAACCTTCCCATCCATAAAGACGAGGATTTGGTAGAGATGCTCAGCAAAGTGGAACTAGACCGCGAGGTTCCGGAAAAACTCTATCTCGCGGTGGCTGAAGTATTTAGTTTTATCTATAAAATCACAAACACTACCCGTATTACGCGCGAAAACGACCAAGATTCTGGTTCAGCCCGTCCGCTACGTTAAAGAGGTGTTCCGCCGTTGTTGCAATCTCTTCCACACTCCGTGCGTTCGCACGGGAGAGATCATTCATTGCCGCAAGTCTTTGTGAAATCCCTTCAACCTCTTTTGTATTGTTGTCGGCATCCACAACCAATTTTTTAATCGCTTCGCTCGTTTGATTCACGACACCGGAGGTCTGTTCAATTCTCGCACCAACCAGCTGTGATTTTTCTCCGAGTTTTTCAATACTTTTGGCATTGTGTTCCATTTGTACCGATGCCTCTTCTATAGCGGAGACGATAAGCGAGATCGTTACATCGGTTTGGGTGAGACTCCCTTGCGTTCGCTCCGCCAATTTTCGTACCTCATCGGCAACAACGGCGAATCCACGACCATGTTCCCCTGCCCGTGCCGCTTCGATAGCCGCATTCAGCGCCAATAAATTAGTCTGATCAGCAATATCGCCGATTACGGAGAGAACCTCTCGAATTTGACGTGCATTATTCGTCAGCTCATGGATTTTGATCGCGAAATCGGCTTCCACTTCCACACTGCGGTTAATCATCTCAATCATTGCCATCAACTCATCACGGGATACATGAAGCATCTCACTGGCTTCAACAACCTCTTTACACGTTATTTCATTATCCCGTTTCGAGAGGGCAAGTCGGGCAATAATCTGCTCCGTACTGCGATAAATCGCATCCATTTGGCTCGACTCATCCTCCATCCGTCGTCCGATGGCTATAGAGGTTTGGGAGAGTTCCGTTGCCACTGAGGCATTTTCATCCGATGCTCGCTTTGCATTTTGAACCATAGTTTGAATGACTGCGATAAAAGAGTTGATCGATCCGGCAGCTTTTGCAGGTTCATCCGCTCCGGCAATCTCCAGACGCTTAGTTAAATCCCCGTTACCGCTAGCAAGTTCTTCCGCCATTAACTGCATCGTTGAGAGTTTATCCCCTATCGAACGTTGTATCGCAAATAACAGCATCAGCATCAACGAAATTAAAACCGCGATGACAATCCCTTTTTGAATGACCAAATCCAAAAACTCATTATCAACATCATCGACATAGACTCCGCTTCCGACAATCCATCCCCATGCAGGAAAAGCACGGACAAATGTCAGCTTCGGCAACGGTGTCTCTGTATCAGGCTTCGGCCACATATACGTGACATATCCCTCTTTTTCCGCTTTGGCTA
>DATDUY010000228.1:0-3630 GCA_035290165.1 Sulfuricurvum sp.
AAATCGATCCGAACAATTCCCAATATACAGAAGGAATACATCCAGTTGAATTTAAATTATGTTCAATTAGTAAAGCGAAAAGGTTTTGATTGAAAATATGCTCATTATAAAAAGCATAAGCTTTCGTATAATTAAATGCTGGAATCATTGGTACACACCATAAGTTCAGCAACATTTATCTGCAATGCTTTGGCAATTTTACAAATATTGATTAGCGATACATTCCTTTTGCCACGTTCAATGCCACTAATGTATGTCCGATCCAAATCAGCAAGAAATGCCAATTCTTCTTGAGAAATATTTTTGGAGCTTCTTAAATCTTTTAATTTTTCACCAAATATGCATAATATATTAACTTCAGCCATTGAATTACTTTCATGTATTGTTTACATGTATTTTGCAATAGATATAGCCTATAAATCTACGGACTATAAGTCACATTTGAATATTTTTATGTAAATATAAATAGGGGTCAGGTATTCAGTCTTCACTTTATACTTGATTGTTGAATGGGCAATGCGATAGTTTTCTTTTTTTTGAAAGGAGAATAATTTGAAGTATTTGGTGGAGGCGTCCGGGATTGAACCGGAGTCCTAAACCAAGATTGTAAAGGCGTCTACATGCTTAGTAACGTTGTTTGTTTTTCAGATGACTATCACACAACGTGCAAGGCTACATCATCCAATTCTCTAAATTCATTCAAGTCCGAGACACTCCAAGAATATAGCTATCACAGGGGTTATACGCCAAGCCCTTCCAGTTATAGCATAGGAAGGTAGCGCAGTCCTAAATTAAATTAAACTTACGCTACAGCGTAAGCAGGACGGTAATTAGTGTTGTTTGCGTTTAAGCAAGTGTGAGCCGTATAACGGAGCTGCTCAGTCCGGCGATGCAACCTAAACCTTCTTGATCCAGTCGAAGCCATGTCGCCCCCACAAGAAAAAAGGATAACCAAAGTTATGACGCAATTATACCCTAAGCTGCGTAAATGAATGGGTAATGTGCAGACTCTACCGAAAGGTGATAATGAAACCGATTTCACGGTCACGATAAAGGATCGAATCGGTCGGCTCACCCGTAAGATGATGGGCTATTGCACGAAACTGCGGATAGGTTTGAATACTCATCGTTACGTCCATATCAATCCTGAAAAACAGGAGCGTGTTTTTCATCCCATCGGCGATACTTCCCAGCGGATCAAGTAAGAAATAACTTACGTTTCCCAGAGTTTTTGACCCGAAAACAACTCCTCCCTGCTGATCCAGTTTCCCCTCAAGTATATACATCCCCTCCCCTAAAACGGAACCGAGTAAAGGGGTAACAATGAGATCTTGAATCGAGGGAACCTCAGCAAAAGCCTCGTATCCGTATTCCCAGACAAATGTGGACATCAAGGCTGAAAAAGCAGCCGATTCACCGATTGACAGCCCGTCATTGCGAGCCATCGTATAGTACCATGCACCCGATACCGGATGACCGATATAGTTGATCGCCCAGTCATCCTTATCCCAAACGGGACGTGTGGATACATTCTTTTTCCAGCGCGATGAGAGCGAATTTTTACGAAGTTCGTCTCGATCCCAGCTGGTAACACTCTCCGGCATAAGAGCCAATACCCCGATAGAAGAAAGCATAATGAGTTGCAGATAGAGAGAATCTTCTACAACTGCTTTATAATGGTGGGGAAGTTCTTCATTGACGTTGATAAAAGCAGGGCTATAATCTTTCGGTGCACCCCTTGAGACGTTGTTATCGCCGAAAAGAGGTAAGGCAAAGGAGAGGAAAAAAACAGCCCAATACCGCATTACCTACCCACTGACATTCCATGCTATTTTATTCATTGATAAGGGATTTGATGGTTCGGGTTATTTCACAGCACTTGGCGATTTTTTGGGTATTGTTCAACGTGTCATCCAAAAGGACATTGACGATTGCGGAACCGACTATTACACCGTCTGCCCCCTGTACTTTTTCACGGGCGGTTTTCTCGTTAACTCCAAAACCGACATAAACCGGGGTCTGCGTATGACGTTTAATCATCTCAAGAACCGGAGCCAAATCTTCTGCTTTTCCACTCCCAGTGATCCCCGCATAGGCGACGAGATAGATAAACTTGCGCGCTTCTGCGGTGATCATCGCAATACGCTCTTCACCGTCGGTAGGAGCGACGAAGGTGATATTCGCCAAGCCACGGTTCTCAAACAAACCGTGATACGCTTTTGCTTCCTCATACGGTACATCAGGGATAATCAAACCGTTGACCCCGATACTTTTTGCCTTATCCAGTAATGCTTCCATACCGTATTGGTAAAACGGGTTAAAATATCCCATCCATAACGTATCGACTTTAGGAGTAATAGCTTTAGAGATATCAAGGATATCGGCGAAACGGAATCCTGCTTCGAGAGCACGCTGATTTGCCGCTTCGATCACGGGACCATCGGCAACGGGATCGGAAAACGGAACACCGAGTTCTAGTATATCAACACCGTTTTCGCCCAGTGCCAATGCCAAATCAACGGTAAAATTTTTATCAGGGTATCCTGCGGTAATGTAAGCTACGAGTTGCTTCACGCTTTCTCCATATCGGGTAAAATTAAAAGGGAAAAATGGACTTTTGAGAGATCATTATCCATTTTCAAATCTTCTTGCCACTGCATAAACATGTCAGCAGCACTAATTAACCAGGTAACTGTCTCTTCATTGACTACTTTATCACGTGTTCGTAACTGTTCAAGTGCTTCTTCTACAAAAGTAGCCAAACGCATCATAGGCTCAATCTGCAAATAGCCTGAAGCCGATTTGATGTTATGAAAAATTCGAAATAACTCTTCGATACTTCGATGATAATGTTCTTCATTACCCAAATTAATGACTAATCCTTCCATGATCTCTGTCATCATTGCGTAATGATCTAAAAACTCGTCAATGATTTCAAAGTCAAAATTAGCTTCTAGAACGCTTCGTATGCCCATGATGATGTTCTCCTGTGGTGATAAATTATAGCCATCTTTTGTTTAATATCCCCTCTTAATTGCCATAGAATAGCAATGCAACTCAATTTTTGGGTAAACTATCTACTCTAAATAACTATGGGATATTTATAGTATGAAAAAACTCACTATCGGTTCGATTCAAAAGCGGAAAGATGCCCTTCCGATCGTTATGATTACGGCGTATGATGCCCTTTTTGCCCGTCTTTTTAGTGAAAGTGCCGACATACTCCTCGTCGGAGACAGTCTCAATATGAGCTTTGGCGGCAATAGCGATACCCTGAGTGCGACGATGGATCAAATGATCTATCATACCAATGCGGTCTGCAAAGGCGCCCCTGAGACCTTTGTCATTACCGATATGCCTTTCGGGTCCTATACCGATGAAGCCACCGCCCTCACCAACGCCATCCGTGTTTACCGAGAAACCTCTGCCGATGCGATCAAAATTGAAGGGGGAGCCGAGAAAGCCCATCTCATCAAACATCTGACGCTCAACGGATTTGCCGTGTGCGGTCACATCGGACTTCTCCCCCAAGCCGTTCGTGCCGAGGGGGGATATAAAGTCAAAGGGAAAAATGAGCATGAAGCCCTCTCTCTCATCGCCGATGCACAAGCCATCCAGCAAGCGGGTGCT
>DATDUY010000229.1:0-2207 GCA_035290165.1 Sulfuricurvum sp.
ATTCGTCTGAAATATATTGGTAATCATATGAGTATCCACAACGATATTGTAAGTATCCATAAAATAGGCAACCGATGATGTAAGGATGAGGAGAAATGTTAATAGGGGTTTAAAGAGCCATCGATTGCTCAAAAGTGTCAATAAAAGGACGCTAACGCCATACAGAACAATTGCCAATGAAATAATCGGGAGAGTGTTCGCCCACGAAAGCGGATAGACCTCTATGACGTTCTTAAAAAAAGCGATATTTGCAAAAACAACCCAAAAAAGTGCTGTCCAAAAAATAATAGTGCTACTCTTTAGCGGTTTAATCAATGTCATACGTTTTTAGTGCTCCATCGTATCGATTTGATGGAACTCTAACCAAAAAGCATTAACGAAGTATTAGCGTAAAAAATGTATTCTCACATGCGTCCCTATCCCTTTTTGGCTCTCTATCTCTATCGCAATACCGACTCTATCGGCGAGGGTTTTGACGATATGCAGACCCATCCCGAGCCCCCTTTCGCTCTCTTTATAAAAACGGTGAAAAACTTTGTCGAGATGTTTGATCCCGATCCCCGTATCAATGATCTCTATGGAGGTTTGATCGTATCGAATGCTAACCTGACCGTTTGGATGATTGTATTTGCAGGCATTAGAGAGAAGATTGTCGATGATTCTCATTAAAATATCGCGATTTATCTTCACACTCACCTCATCTTGCCGCTCTATTATCAAAGTCAAAGAGGGATAAAGGTTTTGAAAATACCCTCTGCGTTCTTGCAAAAACGTATCCACTCGTACCTCTTCTTGCTCCAGTGGAAGCTCACGATACAATACTTCGAGATTTTTGTACAAACCGCTAACCGTTTGACCGCTGAGATAGATACGTTCAATCTCCTCATCGGCGTATTTACGTTTTAAAAGCTGCGCGTTGAGCAATATAGAGGTGATAGGGGTATTGAGATCGTGAATGATATCTTTCAAAAAATCTTCCATAATAGCTATCGTCTGCCGCATAGGAGAGAGAGTATAGTGAGCAAATCCCCCCGCGAGCAAGGCGATGATCACCATCATCACCATAAACACGATAATCACTTTTTGCTCTTCGCCCTCCATAAATCGGAGATATTGCTCATGCGGATAGGTCACCTTGATCATTTTTTCACGCGGGTTTTCAGACCATGGAAAGAGTGCATACACGGCACCTTTTTCCACGACCAACGTATGCATCGTTGCCGTCTTATCCATCGGCAGGATGGCGTAACTAAAATTCTCACCCCTCAGCGAGTAACTAAAAGCATCCATTTCACCGAGTATATGAAGATCATAAAAGCGTTTTTGCTCATTATGATATAACCATAGGGCAATAGCACTGATCGTTAAAAGTGCTCCGAAAAAAATAGCAAATGATTTAACAAACGATTCTTTCTCATGTCGATTCAAGGCGGTATCCTACACTTCTGATATTGCTCACGCGCATGTTCAATTTATGTTTCAAGTGGGTGATATGCACCCGTAATGCCGCATCGGAGGGTTTTTCCATAATCTCGTAAAACGACTCTTTGGAAACCGTACGGTCCACACTCTGTATCAACAGGGCAAACACCATCCGCTCAACCGGAGAGAGATCGCATTCCACTCCATTTTTATAAACCGCTCTACTGAGAGGTTCAAATACAATATCTCCATACACAACGCTTTGATTTTTCCGTTTTAACACAGCTCGTATCCGAATCAGAAACTCATCCAAATCAAAAGGCTTTTTGATGTAATCATTCGCTCCTGATTCAAACCCCTGCGATACCGATTGAATATCGCTTAGAGCCGTGATAAAAAAAGTGGGCGTTTCATCACCCGATTTTCTCAACTCGCGCAATACTTCAAAACCGTTGGATTCGGGGACATTCACATCAAACAAATACAAATCGAACGGATACGCAAAGGTCAAATCATACGCTTCACGACCATTGGTCGCTTTAGAGACTTCGTACCCTTCACTGTGTAAAATAGTAATGATCGTTTGAGACAATATCTCATCATCTTCCAAAAGTAAAATCTTTGCCATCACCTTCTCATCCATTCCAAAACATTACACCATTGTAGCATTTTAAAAGTTCTGTGCTTTTAGCATCAAAATACTAATGCTTCCTTAACGTATTTACGGTACAGTTCTTCAAAACAGATTAAAGAGGGGTTATGAGGGTAGTTGAGATTTTTTGGAG
>DATDUY010000230.1:0-2536 GCA_035290165.1 Sulfuricurvum sp.
CACCAAGCAAGCAGCTATCAAAGAAGAGCTCAAAGCATTGGCACAAAATTTCGTTATTTACAACCAACCGACATATTAATTAAAAAGGTATAGCCTATGACATCGATGGATATGAAACTCATCAAAATGATTTCTGACCACTACTGGTTGAAACATGATAATGTTGTCGATAAGATCGATTTTAAAGGGCGTACTTTTTTTAACAAATATGAAAAGGTTGATAAATCGCTGACTCAAGCAATCATTGATCAACACCTCAAAAAACAGATCACCGTCGCACACTCTCTTATCAATAAATTCAACAAAGTGGAAAACATTGTAATCGACTACAACGGTACCGATCCGCAGCGTTTTTACCATAAGGCACAATTATTGCTTAGAGAAGAGGGATTCATAAATTTCACCGCATTTGAGACCAAAACACCGGGACATTTGCATGTTTATATCCATAAAGGGCATACCACATTTCAAGAAGCGATACAATTGGGTAAAATGCTTTCGATGAAATTGGCTGCAAAACAACCTAAACAGTGGAGAATGTTTCCAACGGATGAGCTACCGCCGGAGTATAATATTCTCAATCTTCCCTACGAAGTGTACGCTAAAGAGCGTGGTGCCTCGTGGTCGAAGCATATGTAAAACTCGATAGCATTATCAATACGTATAAGGAATGGCACTTCAATGGAAGAAAAAAACGAACTTAACGACATCATCCTAAGCAAAAGCGGATCAAATTCCAACAGCAAAAAGCTGTTATTGGCGATCGCGGCTCTAACCCTGATTCTTATCATCGTTTTAGTGATTATGAATTCACTGAAAACACAAAGTGATGAGCAGCCGCCGCTTGCAGCAGTTCCTCCTCAACCTACCTCTCCGACTGAGATCATTGATGATCCTCTGTTTGAACCGGTTGAAGTGATCCAAGAAGGTGGCAATACCAGTGCTCCTCAGGATTTAGGCGAAATCGCTCAAAAAATAAAACAAGAATCTTTTCAAAATTCTCCGACAGAAGCGAATGTAGTTCAACCGGCGCCCGTAGCCGTTGTTCAGCCAAGTACTCAAGTACAACCCGCTCCTGTGAGCACGCCAAAAGCAGTAGCTAAGCCTGTAACTGTTCAAACCGCCCCTAAGGCTAAACCGGTAGTCAACACCCCTACCATCAAAACAGTCAAACCGACTGAGGTAAAAAAGGTCGCAGAAGCTAAAAAAGCTGTCGCAGTAACCGCTAAACCTGTCACAGAAGCGGTACAAAAAGCGGCTGAAACTCCTGCTAAGTCTGCTGTAGCAGAAACGACTGTTCCTAAAGCTGCCGCAAAAGCGGCTGAACCTATGGGAACCTATTATATCCAAGTCGGTTCATTTACCAAAGAGCCGAGCAAAACCCTTTTTGATCGTCTGAATGCCAGCGGACTTAAATACACAACTGTTCCAAGCGGTGCTGCTACCAAAGTCATGGTAGGACCGTTCCAAGGTGAAAAAGCGGCACGTGACGTTCTCGGAACCGTCAAACGTAATGTTGAAGCCGGCGCATACATCACAAAGGGGTAACGTGATTGCTTCACGCCATTTTTCTCTCGATCAATTTGCTCCCATAGCCGTCTACGAAAAGGCCAAAAGCCTTTTCCCCTCTGAAGTCAGTTTTCTCTTCGAAAGTGCCGGAAACAGTGAAGGCAATTACACCATTATCGTCATCGGTGCACGTGAACGGCTCATCTACAATGAAAAAACGACCACCTATATCGACAGTGAGGGGTCTAAAAAATCTCTCGACATCTCTCCGTTTTCCTTTTTAAAAGAGTATTACTCTAAACTCGACCAAAAATCCTATCGTGAACAGGCGAGAGAATTAAATGTCGGATACATTGACGGGTTTATCGGCTATATCGGCTACGATATGGTGCAGGTTTTCGAACATGTCCTCGAAGATGCTATGTCTAACCTCCTCGATCAGACACACATTCCCGACATGGATCTCATCCTCCCAAAACTCACCCTTGTCGTCTCCCATAAAAATGCAACAATCACGATGCTCAGCTGTGTTGAACCGATGATAGAACGATTTGCAGAGATAGAAAACCTTCTCAAATCCCCCTTCAGCTACACCCCTCTCAAAGCGATGAAAAATGACAAAGGGGGCGAGTTTATCTTTACCAAAGAGAAATTTTTCTCAATGGTCGATGAATCCAAAAAAATGATTCTCAGCGGTGATGTCTTTCAAATCCTGATGACGAACCGCTATATCCGTCATGCAGAAGTTGATCCTTTTAGCTTTTACCGAATTTTGAGACTTAAAAACCCTTCTCCCTATATGTATCTCATGGAGTATGAGGATTTCAGTATCGTCGGAAGTTCTCCTGAAGTGATGGTACGTCTCAGTGACGGCGACATCCTGCTCCGTCCGATCGCCGGAACCCGAAAACGGGGCGGAACCAAACAACGCGACGAAGAGCTCGAAGAGGAACTCCTCTCCGATCCCAAAGAGTTGGCGGAACATCTGATGCTCATCGATTTGGGTCGAAATGATGTCGGACGTGTT
>DATDUY010000231.1:0-3967 GCA_035290165.1 Sulfuricurvum sp.
AGAGCTTTTCGGACGAACGTTTCTTAACCCTGTCGGACTTGCTGCGGGATTCGATAAAAATGCGACGATGTTTCACGGCGTCATGTCAATGGGATTCGGTTTCACTGAAATCGGAACCCTTACCCCAAAACCGCAAGAGGGGAATCCCCGTCCCCGTCTATGGCGTCATATCGAAGAGGAATCGCTTCAAAACGCGATGGGATTTAACAACGACGGCCTTTTCCGTATCTCTCACCGTCTCAAAAATATCTATCCCTTCAGCACCCCTATCGGTGTCAACATCGGAAAAAACAAAATTACCCCCGAAGATCGTGCGATCAAAGATTACACCACCCTTATCAAAGCACTCCACGAGTACGCCGATTATATGGTTATCAATATCTCTTCACCGAATACTCCGGGGTTGCGTGATTTGCAAAATGAAGCGTTTATAAGCCAGCTTTTCGCCGAAGCCAAAGCACTCACCAACAAACCGATTCTCCTCAAAATCGCCCCCGATATGTCGGAAGATCAAGCCGTTGCCCTCTGCGTCCACGCGGTGGAAAGCGGAGCGGACGGGATTATCGCAACCAACACGACCATCGACTATTCCCTCGTCTCTGAACCTGAAGATATCGGGGGACTCAGCGGTGATGTATTGCGTGAGCGAAGCTTCTATATTTTTGATGCGATTGCACGCGAACTCTACGGTAAAACGACCCTCATCAGCGTCGGCGGAATCAGCACCCCTGAAGAGGCGTATCGACGTATCCGAGCAGGTGCTTCACTGGTGCAAATCTACACCTCGCTGATTTTCAAAGGTCCCGAAGTCGTTGAAGAGATCAACAGCGGTCTGATCGATCTTTTGGCATCAGACGGTTTCACCTCGATTAGCGAAGCGATCGGCGCAGATCGGCGATGAAAATTCTCGCCGCTACAATTTTCTCTCTAGGAACCCTTATGGCCTCATCACTGCCTCACTATGAAACGCAAACCCTCTCCAATGGATTGCAAGTCGTTGCCATCCCGATGGATAACGGTTCGCAGGTTATCTCTACCGATATTTTCTATAAAGTGGGAAGCCGCAATGAAGTGATGGGAAAAAGCGGAATCGCCCATATGCTGGAGCATATGAACTTCAAATCGACCAAAAACCTCAAAGCGGGTGAGTTTGACGAAGAGGTGAAAAGTGTCGGGGGGCTTAACAACGCTTCGACCGGATTTGACTACACCCACTATTACATTAAATCGAGCACCGAAAACCTCTCCAAATCCCTCTCGCTTTTTTCAGAGTTGATGCAAAATCTCAACCTCAAAGACGAAGAGTTCCAGCCTGAGCGTAACGTTGTTGCTGAAGAGCGTCGCTGGAGAACCGACAACAATCCGATGGGATATCTCTATTTTCGCCTTTTTAACAGCGCCTATGTCTATCACCCCTACCATTGGACGCCGATCGGGTTTATGAACGATATTCAGACATGGACACTGGAAGATATCCGCCGTTTTCATCAAACCTATTATCAACCGAAAAATGCCATTTTAATTGTGACGGGAGATATTAAACCTTCTCGTGTGTTCGAAGAGGCAGAGAAACATTTCGCAACTGTCCCTAATACTCTCGATATTCCAAACGTCACAACGATTGAGCCGGAACAAGACGGAGCACGCCGCGTGGAAGTCATCAAAGAGAGCGAGGTAGAGATGCTCGCCATCAGTTTCCCTATCCCTAATTTTCAACACGCCGATCAGCCTAAACTCTCAGCGCTGAGCGAAATGCTCAGCTCCGGTAAAAGTTCACGTCTTAGCCGTGTATTAGTCGATGAGAAACGGCTTGTCAACCAAATCTATGCCTATAATATGGAAAATATCGATGCGGGGGTCTTTTTATTTTTAGCGGTCTGCAACAACGGGGTCAAAGCGGAAGAGGTTGAAAAAGAGATTTGGGAAATCATCCGCTCGCTCCAAGAGAAACCGGTAGAAAAAGCCGAACTCGATAAAGTGAAAATCAACACCAAAGCCGATTTTATCTACTCTTTGGAGAGTTCAACGTCGGTTGCCGACTTATTCGGAAGCTACCTTGCCCGTGGGGATATCTCGCCTTTAATGCAGTATGAAGCGGCAATCGAAGCACTTAAACCTTCAGAGATCCAAAAAGTGGCAAAAGAGTATCTCAAATCTGAAAAATCAACCACGCTAATCCTACGAAAAGGACAAAAATGAATCTAGTGACAGGATCAACGACCGCCCTCATCACCCCTTTTAAAAACGGGAAATTGGATGAACAAAAATACGCCGAGCTGATTCAGCGCCAAATCAAATACGGAATAGATGCCGTTTGTCCCGTAGGAACAACGGGTGAGAGTGCAACACTCAGCTACGATGAAGACCGTATCTGTATGGAGATCGCCGTTGCTGTTTGCAAAGGAACCAACACCAAAGTCCTCGCAGGGGCGGGAAGCAACTCAACCGCCGAAGCGATCGAAGCGGCGCGTACAGCTCAAAAGTGCGGTGTCGATGCGATTTTTTCCGTTGCACCGTACTACAATAAGCCTTCCCAAGAGGGGCTCTATCAGCACTACAAAGCAATCGCCGAATCGGTTCCTGAACTGCCGTTTATGCTCTACAACGTTCCGGGACGCACCGTTGTGGACATCAGTGCCGATACCGTTATCCGTCTATATGATGATGTCAAAAACATTTACGGGATCAAAGAGGCGACGGGGAGTATCGAGCGTACCATCGAACTCCTCTCTCGCAGACCGGAGCTTAAAGTATTCAGCGGGGATGATGCCATCGATTATGCGATTCTCGCGTGCGGAGGTGCAGGGATTACTTCGGTCACCTCGAACCTCCTCCCTGATTTAAAAAGTGATTTGGTTGCCAAAGCACTCTCTGGTGACTTTGTAGGGGCGAAAGCATTGAATGATGAGCTTTTCCCGATCAATAAAGCCCTCTTTTTGGAATCCAATCCGGTTATGATCAAAGCGGCAATGTACATCGCAGGACTTATCGATACACTCGAATATCGTCTTCCTCTCGTTCATCCTAGCAATGAGAATATGAAGCGTCTTGAGAATGTTATGAAAAACTACACTATAAAAGGAATGTAATTGAATATGCAAGGAAAAACCCTACTCATCAGCGGCGGAACCCGAGGTATCGGAAAAGCAATCGTCTATGCATTCGCATCAAAGGGGGTAAACGTAGCGTTTACCTATAACTCCAACGCTGAAATCGCGCAAGAGATTACAAGTGATATTGAAAAAAACTACGGTGTTAAATGCCGTGGATACGCTCTCAATATTTTAGAGCCGGATGAGTACAAAGAGGTCTATTCAAAATTTGATGAAGATTTTGATCGTCTTGATTTTTTCATCTCCAATGCCATTATCTCAGGACGCGCAGTAGTCGGCGGGTTCGGTCCGTTTATGCGTCTCAAACCGAAAGGGCTTAACAATATCTATACGGCAACCGTAAACGCTTTCGTCGTCGGTGCACAAGAAGCGGCAAAACGGATGGAAAAAGTGGGCGGCGGTTCTATTATCTCTATGAGTTCAACCGGTAACCTCGTCTATACCCCAAACTACGCCGGTCACGGAACCAACAAAGCGGCTGTTGAGGCTATGGTGCGCTACGCCGCAGCCGAACTGGGTGAAAAAGGGATTCGAGTAAATGCTGTCAGCGGCGGTCCGATCGATACCGATGCCCTGAAAGCGTTCCCGAACTACGAAGAGGTAAAAGGGGAAGTAGTCAAACGCTCACCGCTCAGCCGTATGGGTGAAGCCGAAGATTTGACGGGTGCATGTCTCTTCCTTTGCGGAGAAGGCTCTTCGTGGCTTACAGGACAAACAATTGTCGTTGATGGTGGGACAACTTTCCAGTGATTAACCTTCCCAATCTTCTCGCCCTCTCGCGCCTCCTTATCGCTCCGGTGATGTTTTGGATCATTCTCAATCCGCAGATTTTTACCAATGCGGGATGGGATATC
>DATDUY010000232.1:0-3346 GCA_035290165.1 Sulfuricurvum sp.
TTTCACCGCCAAGTGCCAAATGGTAGTCGATAATCAAAACTTTATCCAGCAAATTTTGATTCCGGTCAATGATGAACTGCAACTTCAGATTTATCTGACCCCAAAACGGCGGTACGAAACAAAAGTTATTCCGATCATAAGCGAGGAGTATACAGAAACCCTTTATGTCCCGATTCAGTCCATCCCTTATAATGATATTTTAAAAATGACCGGATCGAAAAATTTAGCCTCTATTTTTGTCAAAATGTTCAAAGGAAAAGTCGATTTTCGTAAAGGGCTAAAAAAAGGTGATCCGATTATTATGGTCTACACCCAAAAATATCGTTTGGGAAAACCGTTTTCAATGCCGGAAGTGCACGGGGCTATGGTAGAGATCAATGGAAAGCGTGTCCGAGTATATCGCCACAGTGACGGTCGTTTTTATGATGAGAAGGGGGGACAGTATGAGAAATTTTTGTTTAAACTCCCGATGCGTAACCCTCGTATAACCTCTCGATATACAAAGAGCCGCTATCATCCTGTCCTCCGCCGTTATCGTGCCCATTTGGGAGTTGATTTCGGAGCACGACCGGGAACCCCTATTCTCTCTACCGGAGAGGGGCGTGTCAGCTTCGCCGGCTATTCAACCGGATACGGGAATACGATAAAAATACGCCATAACAACGGTCTTACGAGTCTTTATGCCCATCAAAAAGGGTTTAAAAAAGGGATACGCACAGGAATGAAAGTGAAGCAAGGGGAAATGATCGGATATGTCGGTAATACGGGATTGTCCTCAGGTCCGCATCTGCACTTTGGGATGTACCGAGGAATCAGTGCTATTGATCCGCTCAGTGTTATGAAGAAAAAAACCGAAGGATTTAGCGGGAAAGAGCGTAGAGTGTTTAACGCAATTCGGGATAAAATGGATGCTAAATTTCGAAAAGCACTCCAAAATAAACCGATACGAAAACCCTATTTTGATTTCCATGAAACCTATTATGTTGACAGTAAGACATTTAAACCAAAACCTTTTTAAAGAGGAACGATGATTACCGATGTCACAATCGTACCGTGTGAAAACTCTGATTTTATAAAACCGCAGCGGATGCAATACTCCCAAACCGGTATAGTAAAAATATGGGATATGGTGGAAGTGCATGACAGTGTGGCGATTCTTTTATTCCATGAAGAGCATCAGAGTTTTATTGTCGTTCGACAGTTTCGCCCCCCTGTCTATCTCAGAAACAGTGACGGTTTTACGTATGAGCTGTGCGCGGGTATTGTCGATAAAGATAAATCGCTGACAGAAATAGCCCACGAAGAGATTCTCGAAGAGTGCGGCTACTATGTCCCTTTGGAACAGATTGAGCGGATAACGTCGTTTTATACGGCGGTTGGTTTTGCCGGATCGGTACAGACCCTTTATTATGCCTGCGTGAATGAAACGATGCGGCTCAATGAGGGGGGCGGAATAGGTGTTGAGTCGATTGAAGTGATTGAGATAGCAGTGAGTGAAGCGAAAAGGTTTTCAATGGATGAGTCCAAAGCCAAAACACCGGGTTTGATGTTCGGCTTCGGATGGTTTTTGGAGAAAATTGAAGTTTTGACGAAACAGTAATTGCCCCGAAGGGCAGTGGTTAGAATTTGTAACTGAGTGTGGTGTAGAAGTTACGCCCCGGTTCGTTAAGAACAAGAGGCTGTGCCCCTTCCATAATCGTGGTTAGCCCGATATAGCTGTTGCTCACCGCATAGGTTCGATCAAAGAAATTATTGATTCCTGCAGTTAGAGAAAAGCCGTTACCGAATTCAGTACCGTATTTGAGGTTGAGGATACCGTATCCAGAGATGGCTTGTTCCCCGTTATTTTGATCGTAAGTTTGGTGTCTGGCTGCGATCCATTCGGCTGCTGCATAGTTTTTTGAGTCATCGAATACGAGCGCTACTCGTCCTTTAAGCGGCGGAATATCGGCTAAATCTTTATCGGTTTGTGGAAGAGTTGCTAGAGAATCGAGTTGACTAACATCTTTTTTTGTCCCTCTTTGATAAGCGACACCTGAGTTGAGAGACCATTCATTATTTAAAAGGTAATCGGCGGTAATATCTCCCCCGACGATACGTGCATCGATATTTGCAAATGTGGTAGTAGTTCCTACAACTTTATAGGCATAAATATAGTCTTTTAAATCACTGTAGAACAGTGTCCCTTTGAGGTGTAAATTCCCAAACGTATGCTCAACTCCCATGTCGATTTCGCGGTTAATTGTCTCCTTGAGGTTTGTATTACCGGCTCCGGTGAAATAGAGTTCTCGCGCATCAGGGACACGAGAGGATTGTCCCGCACCGACGAAAAAGTTGCCATTTGCACTGTAGTGGTATCGCCCCAATACGTTAGCGCTGACATTATTGTAATCGCGGTCTTTAGTCGTTGACATTCCGGTTAATGTTTGATCCGCATCAATGGCGGTATCGTCATATCGGAGACCTCCGCTTAAATCAAGTGAACCAAGTGTTTTGAGTGCTTTAGCATAGATACCGATATTCTCAG
This sequence comes from Sulfuricurvum sp., assembly GCA_035290165.1. Classification (GTDB taxonomy): domain Bacteria; phylum Campylobacterota; class Campylobacteria; order Campylobacterales; family Sulfurimonadaceae; genus Sulfuricurvum. The sequence continues at coordinate 2,528 of DATDUY010000232.1, forward strand.
TATCAGCATCGGGGAGTTGGATTATTGTGTAAGGGTTGGCACGCGTCCCTTTGGTTCCGTTCCAATTACGCGTCGAAAGATCAAGACCGAATGTGATCTCCGTTTCGGCAATCGAAGCAGTATTTTCGGCACGTACCCCTTTGATGGTCGCATCAACCAAAGAGACACTCGACATACCGGTTCTGAAATCGGTTCCCATGTCGTGTTCGACTTTTGAATGATAAGCTTCTATGCTCAACTCATCCGAATATTCTCCCAAGGAGAAGAGCTGATATTTGGCTTTGAACATATCGGTATCATCCATGAGCGCATCCATCGGATAGCGCGGATAGAGAACATTATCAGCGCGGTCACCGAAGTAGCTGAGGGTCAGTTTTTGATTATCGCCGACATTACCGACGACTTTGGCCCAAAAGTTTTGACGTTCGTAGGCATCATCATTTTTGTGTGCCGCACTGTAGGGTTTTGTAGAGCTTTCGGCTTGCTCACTCAGAGTTTTTCCATCACCGTCTTTATATTGTCCGCTGGTTTCACGGCTGTATCCTACTAAAGCCTGAACGGAGTCATTCCCCCCCTCTATAGTAGTAGAAATTTTACGGTAATCATAACTTCCGAGCGTAGCGGAAACTTCACCGTGCATACCTTTGGATGGATCTTTGGTAACGACATTGATAGCTCCACCGAGGCTTCCGAATTGAGTGACGTCAAAAGGTCCCTCTTGTACTTCAACACTGGCGATTTGGCTTGATGAGACGTGCATAGCAGGCGGATCCATACGATTAGGACATGCACCGCATATTTTGGCATCATCGATAGTTA
>DATDUY010000233.1:0-2455 GCA_035290165.1 Sulfuricurvum sp.
TCGGACATGAGCAGTTTATTTTACCTCTGTCAGCCATTATAGAATCGATCAAACCCGAAGAAGAGATGATCAAGCAGATCGGGGATTCTCAGTCGGAAGTATTAATGCTTCGTAATGAGTTTATCCCTGTTGTACGTCTGCATACGATTTTTAACGTCGAATACGAGCATCAGAAGCTCTCTGAGGGGTTGTTGATCGTTGTCCGTTCAGCGGCACAAAAAATTGCTCTATTCGTCGATGAGTTCATGAATCAGCAGCAGTTTGTTATCAAGCCGCTGGATCGAAACTTCCGTAATGCGCGCGGAATAGGCGGAGCGACGGTACGCGGAGACGGAACCATCGGTCTTATCATCGATACGATGAATATATTAGATAAAAATTACTAGGAGAGCATTATGTCGATCATAGAGAGCAATCAACTCCTCACTTTTAAACTTGGAAATGAAACCTACGGGATTCAAATCTCTAAAGTCAGAGAGATTCTAACCTACCCTACCGTTACCCCTATTCCCGATGCTTCACGCTGGGTTAAAGGGGTGATCAATTTACGCGGTGAAGTGGCACCCGTGATCGATTTGCGGGTACGATTTAACATCAACAACGATCCCGTTTATACGAACCGCACTATTATCATCGCCGTTAAAACTCAAGATGCTCGGATGATCGGTCTGGTTGTCGATGAAGTGTCCGATATGGAAAACGCTGAACTCGACCGTCTTTATCCGGCACCCGATATGGGAACCTCTATCGCCCCTGAATACCTTAAAGGGCTCTTTAAAAAAGAGGATAAGATGATCGTGATCCTCGACATCGACCGTATTTTGGACAAAGAGGAGATGCAAAAGCTTTCTCGTCAAGCTCCTGAGACAACGTATGTACTCAGCGCGTCAGCTTGATAGGGCACGCAATCTCGCCTATACGCACAGCGGGATTACGTTGGGTGATAATAAAGATGTGATGATTTCCAATCGTCTCGATAAGCTTAAACGAGCGCTTAATTTCGATGATATCGATGCCATTTTAGCGTTGGTTGAAAAAGGCGAATACATCGAAACATTTGTCAGTACATTTACCACAAACAAAACCAATTTTTTCCGCGAATCGTTTCACTTTGACGATCTTAAAGAGAGGGTCATCAAACAGGCACTAGAAACAGGTAATGGACTTAAAATCTATTGTTCCGCCGCTTCGACGGGTGAAGAGCCCTACTCCATACTTATGACGCTTGAACAGGCTAACAGCGAATCTCGGACACCGTTATCGAACTATTCGCTCCTTGCAACCGACATCGATTTGGATGTATTGAAACAGGCCTCAAACGCTATCTATGAGTGGAATAAAAATGCTGATGATTTTCCTTCATGGATAAAACCGGCTAATTATTTCAAACGAAGAGCACATCCTACTAAAGAGGGTGATTATCTGATAAAAGTCAAAGATAGCCTTATGCGCAAAGTTCGGTTCGATCAAATGAATCTGATGTCTGTGAGCTATCCGTTCAAACCGGAAGAATTTGATGTTGTTTTTTGTCGAAATGTTCTTATCTATTTTAATCAAGACGATCAAAACGCTATTCTAAAAAAACTTTTTAGAACCCTCAAACTAGGAGGAACTCTATATCTCGGACATTCGGAAAGTCCGCTGGAACTCGCCCCTTATGTAGAGCGGTGCGGTCAGAATATTTTTGTTAAAACTAAAGAGTACCTATGAAAATTATCAAAGGGACGGTGGATTCTAAAATCGTTAAATTATCCCACCCTGATGCCATTAAATACATACAAAACAAAGAGACGCTCGGGATCATCGGCGGAGAGTTCGCCATCACCTACGATCACGATGATCTCCCCATCACGACCCTGCTGGGATCGTGTGTCGCCGTTATGCTCTATGACGATACGTTACAGATCAAAGGGATGAACCATTTTCTTCTCCCCTCCTCCTGCGCGCAGGGTGCATCGTGCCGATTCGGTCTTTATGCGATGGAAACAATGTTGAATGAAATGTTCAAGCTCGGGTGCCGTAAAGAGAATATCAGCGCGAAAATTGCCGGAGGAGCTAACGTCCTGCACAATTTCAGCGACAATATTGGAGAGCGAAACGTGATGTTTGCCCGAAGTTTTTGCCGTTCTGAGGGAATTCGGGTTGTAGCGGAGAATGTTTTGGGAACCAACGGACGGGTAGTTATGCTTGATCGTGATTTTAATACCGTTGCCAAAACGATCGTGAATCGCTCGATGGATGAGAGATTGGCGAATGCCGATCGCGAATTGGCCAAAATTATCAATAAAACTGAAACGGTTCCGCTCGATAACGCCGTTACCTTATTTTAGGAGAATACTATGTATACCGTTATTGTTATTGACGACTCTCCTCTGATGCAGCGTATCCTCTCGGACATGATTTCGCGTGTCGAAGATTTCAAAGTAATCGCAACCGCATCGGATGCTTTTGAAGC